>JBEQCD010000090.1:0-9542 GCA_041639515.1 Hydrogenophilales bacterium
AGAACTCGATGATGGATATCCACGCAATTCTCAAGCAGCTGCCTCACCGCTACCCCATTTTGCTGGTAGACCGGGTGATCGAGCTTGAGAAAAACACCCGCATCAAGGCGATCAAGAACGTGACGTTCAACGAGCCTTACTTCATGGGGCACTTCCCAGGTCGTCCCGTGATGCCCGGGGTGTTGATCCTGGAAGCCATGGCACAGGCGGCGGCGATCCTCTCGTTCAAGACCAAGGCCTATGCGCCGGAAGAGATCGGCATCGTCTACTTTGCCGGCATCGACGGCGCGCGTTTCAAGAAGCCGGTGAAACCGGGCGACCAGTTGGTGCTCAAGGTTGAAATCGTGCGCGAAATGCGCGGCATCTGGAAATACAGGGCGCGTGCCGAGGTCGATGGCGAACTGGCGGCGGAAGCAGAGCTGATGGCCACCCTGCGAGACAACCCCTCGCGCGACCCGCGTCACGGCACGCAAGCCTGATGGCGACGATTCATCCCACCGCCATCGTCGCGGCCGGCGCGAAACTCGCTGACGACGTCGAGATCGGGCCATACACGATCATCGGCGAGCACGTCGAGATCGGTGCCGGTACCACCGTGGGGGCACACGCCGTGATCACCGGCCATACCCGCATCGGCGCGCGCAACAATATCTTTCATTTCGTTTCGCTGGGCGAGGCCCCGCAGGACAAGAAATACGCGGGCGAACCTACCCGGCTGGAAATCGGCGACGACAACCTCATCCGCGAATTCTGTACCTTCAATACCGGTACCGTTCAGGACCGGGGCGTGACCACCATCGGCAACCACAACTGGATCATGGCCTACGTCCACATCGCGCACGACTGCGTGGTGGGGGATCGCGTCATCTTCGCCAACAATGCCTCGCTCGCGGGACACGTCGAAGTGGGCGACTGGGCCATCCTCGGCGGTTTCACCGGGGTACACCAGTTCTGCAAGATTGGTGCGCATGTCATGACGGGGGTCTCGACCGTCATCTTCAAGGACATTCCGCCCTTTGTGATGGCTTCCGGCCATCCGGCTGCCCCCCACGGCCTCAACAGCGAAGGTCTCAAGCGCCGGGGCTTTTCATCCGACTCGCTGTCTGCCTTGAAGCGCGCCTACAAAATCCTCTACCGCGAAGGCAACACCGTCGCGGAAGCACAGGCCAAACTCGAACCCGAGGCCGTGGCCCATCCCGAAGTGCGGCAATTGCTCGATTTCCTCGCGCGGGCCGAGCGCGGCGTCATCCGGTGACGGGGCGCTGATGGATATCGGCCTGGTCGCCGGCGAGGCTTCCGGCGATCTGCTCGGTGCGCATTTCATCCGTGCGCTGCAACAGCATCACCCCCAGCTCAGCGCGACCGGCATTGCCGGTCCGCGTCTGGTCGCTGCGGGCGTTGAGGCGATCTATCCGAGTGAGCGGCTGGCCGTGAATGGTTACGTGGAAGTGCTGCGCCACCTGCCGGCGCTGCTGCGCATCCGCGCGCGCATCGGAGCCCATTTCCTGCAGCATCGGCCGCGCGTCTTTGTGGGGATCGATGCGCCCGATTTCAATTTCGCGCTCGAGCACAAACTCAAGGCGGCCGGCATTCCCACCGTGCATTTCGTCAGCCCGTCGCTCTGGGCCTGGCGGCCGGAGCGCATCCACAAGATACGCGAGGCGGTCTCGCACATGCTGGTGGTGTTTCCCTTTGAAGAGGCGATCTACCGCGACGCGGGCATTCCCGTCACCTATGTAGGCCATCCCCTGGCCGACGTGATTCCGCTGGAACCCGATGTTGCCGCTGCGCGCCGGGCCTTGAATCTCGGCGACGGCCCGGTGTTCGCGCTCCTGCCCGGTAGCCGCCTGTCCGAAGTGAAGCGCCATGCCGCCTTGATGCTCGATGCTGCGGAACGCATCCAGCAGCGCCACCCGGGCGCACGCTTCGTGCTGCCTGCCGCCAGTCCCGCAGCGGCAGCACTGGTCGAGCAGGCGCGTGCCGGGCGCAGCCTGAATCTGGAAGTGCTGACCGGTCAATCGCATGTCGCGCTGGCTGCCTGCGACGTGGCGCTGGTGGCGTCGGGTACGGCCACGCTGGAAACTGCCCTCTTCAAGAAGCCCATGGTGATCGTCTATCGCGTGCCCGCCCTGACCGGCTGGCTGATGTTGCGCCGTGCCTTGCTGCCCTGGGTGGGGCTGCCGAACATCCTGGCGCGCGAGTTTCTGGTGCCGGAGCGCATCCAGCAGGCCGCCACCCCCGAGAATCTGGCGGCCGACGCGCTGGCCTGGCTTGACGACACGCCCCGCCGCGAGGCGGTGATTGCGCGCTTTCATGCCATGCATCGGGAACTGAAGCAGAACGCCGCTCTCCGCATTGCCGATGCCCTTGCACCGTATCTGGAGACCCCGCGATGATCCTGCACTGGGGACCGACCGGTCTGGCGGGCGTGGACGAAGCCGGGCGTGGCCCGCTCGCCGGCCCGGTTGTGGCGGCGGCGGTGATGCTCGATCCGGATCGGCGGATTGATGGCCTGCGTGATTCCAAGAAGCTTTCCGCTGCGGCCCGGGAGCGGCTCGCCGACCACATCCGGCGCGATGCTGTGGCCTGGTGTGTGGCCGAGGCGAGTGTCGCGGAGATCGATACGCTCAATATCCTCAGGGCAACGATGCTGGCCATGCGACGCGCCGTCGAAGGACTCGGGCAGCCGCCCGACGAGGTGTGGGTGGATGGCAACCGCTGCCCGGAATGGCCGTGGCGGTCGCAGGCGGTGGTCAAGGGCGACGACAAGGTCGCGGCCATTGCCGCCGCTTCGATTCTGGCCAAGACCGCGCGTGATGACTTCATGCGTCGCCTGCATGAAACCCACCCGCAATACGGTTTTGCCCAGCACATGGGTTATGGTACGGCGCAGCATCTCGATGCGCTTAAAGCCCATGGGGCCTGTCCGCATCACCGGCGCAGTTTTGCTCCGGTCAAATTCGTACTCGATCAATCTCGTCTGTTCTAGGAGCCTTCCATGCAAAACATCATGACTCTGTTGCACGTACTCGGTGTGGTCGTCTGGGTGGGCGGCATGTTCTTCGCCTACATGGCGTTGCGCCCGGTTGCCGCCGGCGTGCTGGAACCGCCGCAACGGCTCCGGCTCTGGGCCGGCGTGTTCGGCAAGTTTTTTCCGTGGGTCTGGCTGTCCGTGCTGCTCATCCTGCTGAGCGGGCTGCACATGCTGATGGTGTTCGGAGGCTTCCAGGCTCCGCATTACGCGCTGACCATGCTGGTCCTGGGTGTGGTCATGATGCTGATCTTTGCCCATGTCTTCTTTGCGCCGTACAAGAAACTCAAGCGTGCCGTGGCAGGGCAGGACTGGCCGGCTGGCGGGGCTGCGCTGGGGCAGATTCGCCTCCTCATCGGGATCAACCTGCTGATCGGCCTGGTGACGATTGCCGTGGTGTTCCTCGGTCGCGCGCTGTCGTAAGCGCGGGTCCGGCATGAAGCCGGCCACACGCCGGATCCTGCAGGCTGTGCTGTATGAAACCCTGGCCATCGGGCTGGTGGGGCCGGTCCTGGCTCTGATTTTCGAACAGTCGATGGTTTCGGCGCTGGGGCTCGCCGCCGTGATGTCGACCATTGCCCTGCTCTGGAACGTTGTTTTCAACGCGTTCTTCGAGCGCTGGGAAGCGCGCCAGACCGACCGGCGGCGCTCTGCCCGGCGTCGCCTGATACACGGCCTGGGATTCGAAGGCGGCCTGGTGATTTTGCTGGTGCCGCTGGTGGCCTATTGGCTCGACATTTCGTGGCTGCATGCCCTGTGGGCCGACCTGGGCCTGTTCGTGTTTTTCTTCTTTTACACGATTGCCTTTACCTGGGTATTCGACCGGATATTCGGCCTGCCGCAGTCCGCACGACGCTGATCCTGTCGCCGGGCCCAGTCGGGTCGTACAGCGTGGGTAGGTTCAAACAGCGGGATGGCTTTTGCCGGCCGCCAACCGGCGACGACGCCAGACCGTGGCCCCCAGCAGGCCCAAGCCGGCCAGCAGCATGGCATGGACGTGGGGTTCAGGCACGGGGGTGGTAAAGACCAATGCATAGCCTTCTAGGCGGAGCGAGTAGGTCTGGGCGGAGCCCGTCAGATTCTCGAACGTATAGGACAGACCGGACAGCGTGCGGGTGTGAAGGTGAGGCTGGCCTGTAGCCACGAGGCTGAGGAAGTCTTCAAAGTATGGCTGGTTGGCCCCGCCGAATTCGTCCAGGCCAAGATCGTCGGCGTAGAGTTTCAGTCCAGCAAATCCTATTCCCGTGTCATCTGCCCTGGTTTCCAGATACGCCGTGGCGTAGCCGTCTGCAAAGCTGATCGTCGCGGCACTCATGGCGGCCAGGGTGAACGAAAAATCGTAGACGAACTGCCCCCCCCCATCGATTCGCCGTTTTCCAGACGGCCGAACACATAGGCATGGGCATCACCGGGTCGCTCGGCATCAATTTCGTCAGTCTGCCAGCTGGCCTCGGCCGTGGCGGAAAAATCCGGCAGCGACACCGAGCTTTTGACCGGGATGCCATCCCATGCCGAACCTGTCCAGGTGGCAAACACGAATTCGATGGGAATGCTGCCGTTGTCGTCCACACCGGTGCCGCCGCCGATCTGCCGGGGTGCCCATGTCCAGGGAACGGGTGAACCGGGCGGTGTGCTCCATGCGCTGACCAGGAAATCCGAGGTGCTGGCATTCAGGCTGACGTCCCAGGCCAGCGCGGAGGCGGGGATGGTTAAACAGGTGCAAGCAGCCAGAATGGCAACGGCGCTTAACGGGGTCGGACGATGGGAGGTGTGGGGCATGTCGGGGGAGTCGTATGAGTCATGGCCAGAAGCATCATATGGAGACTAAGCAAGAACTGTGCGTCCGGTTCAGGCGCAAGATACTCGGCCCTGCATCCCCCATGGCGTGGCCGTTCCAGGCTTGAGCGATGCATCGCCTCGGGCGAGTCAGGGACGATGCACCTGCCCGGGCGGTGCGCAATGTAAAGAACACCGACATCACGCCACGCGGCCTCGCAAGGTTGAGATGCCCGCAATCCACAACGCGGTCCCGGCTGACAGAGTGCCGCGCAGCTTTCCGACGGACATCCGGCCTGATGGGCACCACACTGGAGATCAGTGAATGGCCCCCGCAGGCCGGCTGCCCTGCCGCAATTGGCATTTCCGGCTGAATGACTAGATTGAAGGGGCAAACCGGTCTTGTCTGAAAAAGGAAAGATCATGGAAAAACCCAAACTCTCATTGACGCCTGCCGGCGCACCCGTGGCGAACTGCGAGGACGAGGCGGGCTGCACGGTCCAGCAGTGCGAGGTCTGTCTGAAGGAAATCCCGTCCGATGCCGCGAATGTGAGTGACGCGCAGGATTACGTGCACCATTTTTGTGGGCTGGATTGTCTGGACACGTGGCGCAAGCGTGCGAAATCCCCCGGGTCCGACCGGGCAAAGCCCTAGCCGGACGCGGTAAAATGGCGTCTTTGTGTTTTTCGCTCAGACGCTCATGTCACGCATCGTTTTGCGCCCCGGCGCGGCCGCGCTGTCGGCTTTCCGTATTGCCAAGATTCGCGAGCAGGCTGCCACGTTGGGCGTGACGCTCAGTCGCGTCGAGGCACGCTTCTGGCATTTTCTGGAAGTGGACGGCCCACTCGATGCCGCCGCCGACAGCCAGATCGATGCGACGCTCGCCTATGGGTCGGCAAGTGACGTGCCCGCAGCAGAAGCCGTACAGATCGTGGTGACACCGCGCCCCGGCACGATTTCGCCGTGGTCGTCGAAGGCGACGGACATCCTCCGCAACAGCGGGCTGGCTCAATTGAAGCGCATCGAGCGTGGTGTGGCGTACCGGCTGCTGGACGCCGCCGGCGCGCCGCTGGCAGAAGCCGCGCTCAACACCCTGTTGCCCCTGCTGCATGACCGCATGATCGAGGCGGTCCTGCCGTCACTGGATGCTGCCACCGTGCTGTTCCGTCATGTGCCGCCGCGCGAGATGACGGCAGTCGATGTGCTCGCCGGCGGGCGCGCTGCACTGGTCGCCGCCAACCGCGACCTGGGCCTGGCGCTGTCGGACGACGAGGTGGACTACCTGGTGGAGAACTTCACCCGCATGGGGCGCAACCCCAGCGACGTCGAACTGATGATGTTCGCGCAGGCCAACTCGGAGCACTGCCGCCACAAGATCTTCAACGCCAGCTGGGTAATCGACGGCAAGAGCGAATCGAAATCGCTGTTCGGCATGATCCGCGACACCCACGCCGCCCATCCCGAGGGCACGGTAGTGGCGTATTCCGACAACTCGTCGGTGATCGAGGGCGCGGCCATCGACCGTTTCTATCCGCGCGCCGACGGCAGCTACGCCTACAGCGAGGAGCTGACGCACGTGCTGATGAAGGTGGAGACGCACAACCACCCGACGGCGATCTCGCCGTTCCCCGGCGCGGCCACCGGCAGCGGCGGCGAAATCCGCGACGAGGGCGCGACCGGCACCGGCTCCAAACCCAAGGCAGGCCTGTGTGGCTTTTCCGTGTCGAACCTGAACATTCCCGGCAGCGAACAGCCGTGGGAAAGCGAGCCCTACGGCAAGCCCGAGCGCATCGTCACGCCGCTGGCGATCATGCTCGAAGGCCCCATCGGCGCAGCGGCGTTCAACAACGAATTCGGCCGGCCCAACCTGGCAGGCTACTTCCGCACTTTCGAGGAAACCGTTGCCGGCGAGCGGCGCGGCTATCACAAGCCCATCATGCTGGCGGGCGGCGTCGGCATGATCCGCGACGACCACGTGCACAAGAAAATCCTGCCGGCCGGCACGCTGCTCATCCAGCTGGGGGGGCCCGGCATGCTGATCGGCCTGGGTGGCGGCGCGGCCTCGTCGATGGACACCGGTGCCAACGCGGCCGACCTCGACTTCGATTCGGTGCAGCGCGGCAACCCCGAAATGGAACGGCGCGCGCAGGAAGTCATCGACCGCTGCTGGCAACTGGGGGAGAACAATCCCATCCTATCGATCCACGACGTCGGCGCCGGCGGACTGTCCAACGCACTGCCCGAGCTGGTCCACGGCGGCGGCAAGGGCGGACGCTTCGAGCTGCGCGCCGCACCGTCGGAAGAATCCGGCATGTCGCCGCGCGAGATCTGGTGTAACGAGGCGCAGGAGCGCTATGTGCTGGCGATTCCGCCGGACCGCATCGGCGAGTTCCGTGCCATCTGCAACCGCGAGCGCTGTCCCTTCGCCGTGCTGGGTGAGGCGACGGCGGACAACCACCTGCTGGTGACCGACAGCCACTTCCAGAACGCGCCGGTGGACGTGAGCCTGGATGTGATCCTCGGCAAGCCGCCAAAGATGACGCGCGACGTCGCGCACCGGCAGAACCCGCCGGCACCGCTGGCTCTGGACGGCATCGATCTCACGGACGCGATTCAGCGCGTGCTGGCGATGCCGGGCGTGGCGTCGAAGATGTTCCTCATTGCCATCGGCGACCGCAGCGTGGGCGGCCTGACCGCGCGCGACCAGTGCGTGGGGCCGTGGCAGATTCCCGTGGCCGATTGCGCAATCACGCTGGCGGGCTACCGCACGCACTGCGGCGAAGTGTTTTCCATCGGCGAGAAAGCGCCACTGGCGCTGATCGACGCGCCGGCCTCGGGCCGCATGGCCATCGCCGAAGCCATCACCAACCTGGCGGCCGCGCGCGTGGAAAAACTGGGTGACGTGAAGCTCTCGGCCAACTGGATGGCCCCGGCTGGCCATCCCGGCGAAGACGCGGCGCTGTTCGATACCGTCGCCGCAGTCTCGCAATACTGCCAGGCGCTGGGCATTGCGATTCCCGTCGGCAAGGACTCGATGAGCATGAAATCGGTGTGGCAGGACGGCGGCGAGAAGAAACAGGTGACCTCGCCGGTCTCGCTGGTGATTTCCGCCTTCGCGACCACGCCGGATGCCAGGCAACAGCTGACCCCGCAATTGCGCACCGACTGCGGCGACACCGACCTCATCCTCATCGACCTCGGTCTGGGCAAGAACCGCCTCGGTGCGTCGAGCTTTGCCCAGGCCTACAAGCAGGTGGGTGACCGCTGCCCGGATGCGCCGGAGGCGGGCGTGCTGAAGGCGTTCTTCGATACCGTGCAGGCGCTCAATGCCGACGGCAAGCTGCTGGCCTACCACGACCGCTCCGACGGCGGCCTGTTCGTCGCGCTCGCCGAAATGGCCTTCGCCGGACACTGCGGCGTCGATCTGGACGTGGACGAACTCTGTCTTGACCAGATCCGCCACGAGGTCGAGGACGAAGGCCTGCCGGAACCCGAACTGCTCACCGAGGACGATGTGTCGCATCGCATCTTCAACGTGCTGTTCAACGAGGAAGCGGGGGCCGTGCTGCAGGTGCGGCGCAGCGACACGCAGGCCGTGATGCAGGCCTTCATGGCAGCCGACCTGCGCGGCGAATTCCACGTCATCGGCCAGCCCAATGCCGATGACCGCATCCGCCTGCTGCGCGGCGAGCGTGCTTTTTACGATGCCCCGCGCAGCGCCCTGCAACACGCCTGGGCACGCACCAGCTACGACATGGCGAAGCGGCGCGACAACCCGGCCTGCGCCGACCAGGAATACGCGACCCACGCCGATGCCAGCGACCCCGGCCTGCGCTGTGTGCCGAGTTTCGACCCGGCCGAGGACATCGCCGCGCCCTATATCGCCCGTGGCGCGCGACCGCGCGTCGCCATCCTGCGCGAGCAGGGGGTCAATGGCCACGTCGAGATGGCGGCAGCCTTCGATGCTGCCGGCTTTGCCGCCTTCGACGTGCACATGAGCGACATCCTCGAAGGCCGCGTGAGCCTGGGCGATTTCATCGGCCTGGCTGCGTGCGGCGGCTTCAGCTACGGCGACGTGCTGGGCGCGGGCGGCGGCTGGGCCAAGTCCATCCTGTTCAACCCGCGCGCGCGTGACCAGTTCGCGGCCTTCTTCGACCGCGCCGATACCCTTGCGCTGGGCGTGTGCAACGGCTGCCAGATGATGAGCCAGCTGCACGACCTGATTCCCGGCGCGGCCGCCTGGCCGCGTTTTGAACGCAACCTGTCGGAGCAGTTCGAGGCCCGTTTCAGCCTGGTGGAAGTGCTCGATTCGCCCTCGGCCTTCTTCGCTGGCATGGCGGGGTCGGTGATGCCCATCGTCGTTTCGCACGGCGAGGGCAGGGTGGTGTTCCGCGATCCGGCCCATGCCGGGGCGGCCCGCGCCACCGTGCGTTATGTCGACCATCGCGGCGCGCCGACTGAAACCTATCCGATGAACCCCAACGGCTCGGCCGGTGGCCTGACCGGCTTCACCACCGACGACGGCCGCTTCAGCATCCTGATGCCGCATCCCGAGCGCGTGGTGCGGGCAGTGCAGATGTCGTGGAAGCCCGAATCGCTGACCGGCGACAGCCCCTGGCTGCGCATGTTCCGCAACGCCCGCCGCGCGGTTGGGTGATGGGGACGGCTATGCGAAAATACGCCCCTTTGACGAAACACCGCGTGCTGCCAGCTCGCCGCCTGCCATGAACGCACC
>JBEQCD010000091.1:0-9451 GCA_041639515.1 Hydrogenophilales bacterium
CGAGGTCGATGCCTAAACGTAGGGGTGGGGTCACGGTGTAAAATCGCTGGCTTCAAATTGCGTTGGAATCGACATGGCAGGACATTCGAAATGGGCCAACATCCAGCACCGCAAGGGCCGTCAGGACGCCAAGCGGGGCAAGGTCTTCACCAAGCTTATCAAGGAAGTGACCGTGGCCGCCAAAATGGGCGGCGGCGACCCCAACATGAACCCGCGCCTGCGCCTGGCCATTGAAAAGGCCAAGGCCGAGTCCATGCCCAAGGACAATATCGAGAACGCGATCAAGCGTGGTACCGGCCAGCTCGACGGCGTGAACTACGAAGAAGTGCGCTACGAGGGCTACGGCATCGGCGGCGTGGCGGTGATGGTCGACTGCCTCACCGACAACAAGACCCGTACCGTCGCCGACGTGCGCCACGCCTTCACCAAACACGGCGGCAACATGGGCACCGACGGCTGCGTGGCCTTCCAGTTCCGGCACTGCGGGCAGATCCTCCTGGAGCCGGGTGCGTCCGAAGATGCAGTGATGGAAGCTGCACTCGATGCCGGTGCCGACGACGTGATCTCCAACGAGGACGGGTCGATCGAAGTGCTGACTCCGCCTGATCCCAAGGCCTTCGAAGCGGTGAAACTCGCGCTCGAAGCCGCCGGCTTCAAACCTGCGGTGGCTGAAATCACCATGCGCCCCGAAGGCGAGACCGAACTCGCCGGCGACGACGCGGTGAAGATGCAGAAGATACTCGACGCGCTCGACAGCCTGGACGACGTGCAGGACGTGTATACGAACGCGGTGTTGCCCGAGTAAGCCTGGGTCTGCTAAAGTGGTCATTATTAAATGACCACTCGGGCACGACATGGAACTCCCCGCCACCGAATTCAAGGCCAAGTGTCTCGCCTACCTCGACCAGGTGGCACAGACGCGTGCTGAAATCACCCTGACCAAACACGGACGCCCGGTCGCGCGCCTGTTGCCAGTGGAGGAAGGCGAACCTGAGCTGTTCGGCCGCCTCGCCGGCACGGTGCAGGTTCGCGGTGATCTGCTGGCACCGGTCGATGAAACCTGGGAAGCCGATGTCTGATGTCGGCCTGGTCATCGACACCCATGTCTGGCTCTGGCTCGAATCTGATCCGGCTCGCCTGGGCAAGGTGGCGCGCACTCGCATCGAAGCGGCGGCGCGGGCGGGTAGCTTGTGGGTGTCGGTGATGTCGGTGTGGGAAATCGGCATGCTGGTGGCCAAGGATCGCATCCGCCTCGCGATGCCGCTCGACGAATGGATAAGACAGGCATCGGCCACACCTGGCATGCAGATGCTGGGGTTGATTCCCGATATTGCACTGGAGTCGACACGGCTGCCTGAAGGGCCGCACGGTGACCCTGTTGATCGGATTCTGATCGCCAGCGCGAGGGTGCATAACCTGACACTGCTCACCGCTGACGAAAAGATACTGGCTTACGCTGCACAGGGTCATCTGAAGGCATTGAAAGCGTGAGCGCTGTCCGTATCCTCGGCATCGACCCCGGCCTGCGCCTTACCGGTTTCGGGGTCATCGAACAGACGGGGCAGAAGCTGGCCTACGTGGCGAGCGGCGTGATCAAGAGCGGTGAAGGCACCCTGCCTGCCCGTCTGGGTGTGCTGTTTGCCGGGCTCAATGAAGTGATTGCCACCTGGCAGCCCGACACCTGCGCGGTGGAAATCGTCTTCGTCAACGTCAACCCGCAGTCGACGTTGCTGCT
The DNA here is from genome assembly GCA_041639515.1 of Hydrogenophilales bacterium. Lineage (GTDB taxonomy): Bacteria > Pseudomonadota > Gammaproteobacteria > Burkholderiales > Thiobacillaceae > Thiobacillus. The sequence goes on from JBEQCD010000091.1 coordinate 1,736, forward strand.
GGGGCAGGCGCGCGGCGCGGCCATCTGCGCGGCGGTGTCGAACGACCTGCTGGTGGCTGAATACACGGCATTGCAAATCAAGCAGGCGGTGGTGGGTCACGGCAAGGCGGCCAAGGAGCAGGTGCAGGAAATGGTCAAGCGCCTGCTCAGCCTGCCGGCCGCCCCCAGGGCGGATGCGGCCGACGCGCTGGCCTGTGCCATAGCCCATGCCCATGGCAGCAGGCTGGGCAATCAGTCCACGTCAGGGTATCGTGTCAGGCGCGGACGATTGATAAACGAATAGAACTTCCATGATAGGCAGCCCTTGTTTGAAGGATGCGCCCGGTGACCGGGTGCGCCAGGCATTATGGGATGCGCCCTGTGATCGGGTGCGCCAGGCATATGGGATGCGCCCTGTGATCGGGCGCGCCAGGCATATGGGATGCGTCCTGTGATCGGGCGCATCGTGGGCGTCCTCGCCGCCAAGCAGCCGCCGCAGGTGCTGGTGGACGTGAACGGCGTCGGCTACGAGATCGATGTGCCGATGAGCACGTTCTACAACCTGCCGGCCATAGGCGAGAAGGTGAGCCTGCTTACGCATCTGGCCATACGCGAGGACGCGCACCTGCTGTATGGATTCGGCAGCGAGACCGAGCGTGCGGCGTTCCGCGAGTTGATCAAGGTGTCCGGCATCGGTGCGAAAACCGCGCTGTCGGTACTCTCTGGTCTGTCGGTCAACGATCTCGCAGCGGCCATTGCCGCTGCGGACCCGGGCCGCATCGTCAAGGTGCCGGGCATCGGCAAGAAAACCGCCGAGCGCCTGCTGCTCGAGCTCAAGGGCAAGCCGGTGTTTGCCGGTGCCATCGCCAGCCCGGTGGCGACGAATGCATCCGACGATGTGCGTCAGGCTCTGCTGGCGCTGGGCTACAACGAACGCGAAACCAACGACGCCATTCGCGGCCTGCCTGCCGACCTGGCCGTGGGCGAGGCGATCCGGCAGGCGCTGCGCGCCCTGTCCCGCGCCTGAGATGCCGCCCGCATCCCCGCATCGCACTGCGTCCCTCAGCCGCACCCTGGCCTGGCGGATATGGCTGGTCGTGTTCGTGTTTGTCGGCGGGATCGCACTCAGCCAGTGGCTGGCTCAGCGCGATGCGCAGGCAGAGCGCGACGCGCGGCTGGAGCAGCAGCTGGACAGCCTGAGCCTGAACCTGACGCGACGGCTCGCATACAAGCGCAGTGTCGTGGATGCGCTGGCGCGCGACCCGGCCACGGCGGACCTGTTGCGCTTTGGCGATGTCGACATGCAGCAGACCTGGGCACAGACCCGCCAGCGTCTGCTGCCCGATGCGCTCGGCCTGGCACTCATCGACAATGCCGGCCGGGTGCTGGGCGACCACGGTATCCTGCGCGTGGGCCCGCAGTGCATAGCCGATCTGGCGAAGCCCGGACGCCATGCCGGCCAGTTGCTGGTGCACGACGACATGCCCGGCCTCGCCCACGTCGACATCGTCAGCGAAGTCCTCGATGTCGATGGGAGCAACCTGGGGCGGGTGTTCCTGAGCCTGCGTCTGACCCAGCTCCAGCGCATCCTCGACGAATCGACCTATCCCGGCTTTACCGCACAGCTGACCGACGCCAGCGGCAAGATCATCGTCGGGCAGGCCCCTGCGGCCGATGCCCGGGTGCTGCGGCAATCGCTTGCGGATACCGGCGGCTGGATGCTGACGGTGGGCGCGCCGCCGCTGCCATTGATCTGGCGCGGAACCTGGCAGGCGCTGACACTCCTGGGCATCCTGCTGATCCTCCTGCTGATCACGACCGAGGGCGTCCTGAGCCTGCGGCGTCATCTCATACAGGATCTGCAGGGCGTTCGCGATTCCCTCAGCCGCGTGTCACACGGGGAAGCCAGCCAGACGCTCAAGCCGCACTATCGGGAATTCGATGCGGTCATGGATGAAATCAACCAGGTGGCGCAGGAACTCGACAGGCAGCGTGCCCTGCTCACCCAGCTGAGCCAGACCGATACACTCACCGGCCTGCCCAACCGCCGGGCGTTCGAGAATGCCTTTGCCAGGCTGCATGGTCTTGCCGCGCGCGGCCACACAGTGGCGCTGGTGCTATTTGACGTGGACCATTTCAAGTCGATCAACGATGGGCATGGCCACGCGGTGGGAGACAAGGCGCTGGTTGCGCTGGCGAACAGCCTCACCGCCCTGACCCGCAGCACCGATCTGCCTGCGCGTCTGGCGGGCGATGAATTCGTGGTCATGCTGGTCGGCCTTGACGCCGAAGGAGCGGCCAGCTGGTACAACCGCCTGATCGATCGTTTCTCGGCGGAATTGCGCGCCCTGGGCGTGCCGGTCGAGGCCACCACGAGTGCCGGGCATACCTGGCTGCTGGCCGCCGATACACTGGGACATGCCCTGTCCCGCGCCGACCGTGCCCTGTACCGGGCCAAACAGAACGGTCGGGGGCAGATGGCCTTTGGCGAGGGAGATTGGGCAGGCATGGGCGCGCGGTAGAATCGCCGCATGATCGAAACCGACCGCCTCATTGCCCCTGCCGCCGCCAGTCCGCAGGAAGAACAGATCGAACGCGCGCTGCGGCCGCGCACGCTGGCAGAATACGTCGGCCAGGCCAAGGCGCGTGAACAGCTCGAAATCTTCATTCACGCGGCAAGAAAGCGCAGCGAGGCGCTCGACCACGTGCTGCTGTTCGGTCCGCCCGGGCTGGGCAAGACCACGCTGGCGCACATCATCGCGCGCGAGATGGGCGTGAACCTGCGGCAGACCTCGGGCCCGGTGCTCGAACGCGCGGGCGACCTTGCGGCGCTGCTCACCAACCTGGAACCGCACGACGTGCTGTTCATCGACGAGATTCATCGCCTGAGTCCGGTGGTGGAAGAAGTGCTCTATCCCGCGCTGGAGGATTTCCAGATCGACATCATGATCGGCGAGGGGCCGGCGGCGCGCTCGGTCAAGCTCGACCTGCCGCCGTTCACGCTGGTGGGAGCGACCACGCGTGCCGGCATGCTGACCAATCCGCTGCGTGACCGCTTCGGCATCGTCGCGCGGCTGGAATTCTATTCGGCGGAAGAACTCGGCTTCATCGTGCATCGCTCCGCAGGCCTGCTGCAGATGAACCTGGACGAAGCCGGCGCGCTGGAAATCGCCCGCCGCTCGCGCGGCACGCCGCGCATCGCCAACCGCCTGCTGCGCCGCGTGCGCGATTACGCCGAAGTGAAGGCCGACGGCCATGCCACCGGCGCGGTGGCCGATGCGGCGCTGGTAATGCTTGACGTGGACCGCGCCGGCCTCGACGTGATGGACCGCAAGCTGCTCTCCGCCGTGGTCGAAAAATTCATGGGCGGGCCGGTGGGGCTGGACAACCTCGCCGCCGCCATCGGCGAGGAGCGCGACACCATCGAGGACGTGCTCGAACCCTACCTCATCCAGCAGGGTTACCTGCAGCGCACGCCGCGTGGTCGCATCGCCACGCCACTGGCGTACCGGCACCTTGGCCTGGCCACGCCGGCGGAGCCCAACGCGGACCTGTTCTGATGGCCTTCTCCTGGCCGGTGCGCGTGTATTGGGAAGACACCGACGCGGGCGGCGTGGTGTACTACGCCAATTACCTCAGGTTTCTCGAACGTGCGCGCAGCGAGTGGCTGCGTGGTCTGGGCTTTGAGCAGGATGTGCTGCGCGACCGCGAGGGCATCGTGTTCGTGGTGCGCCGGGTGGAAATCGATTACCTCGCGCCGGCCCGGTTCAACGATGCGCTGGAAGTCAGCGTCGAACCCGGGGCAACGGGGCGCGCCAGCCTGACAGTCACGCAGGCCATCCGGCGCGGACCAACCCGGTTGGCCCAGGCAAACGTGAAACTCGCCTGCGTCGAAGCAGTCAGCTTCAAACCCGCTAGAATACCGGCGACCATTCTGCTTGCCACAGGCCTTGCACCGTGAACCCCGAATTCGGCCAAAACCTCTCCGTTCTCCATCTCGTCCTCCATGCATCGATTCCGGTGCAGGTCGTGATGGCCCTGCTGCTCGGCGCGTCCTTCATGTCGTGGTGGTTCATCTTCGTCAAATGGTTTGCCCTGAAGCGTGCCCGCCGCGTGGCAGACCGGTTCGAGCGCGAGTTCTGGGCCGGCGGCGACATCAACGCCATGTATCAGCGGGTATCGGCCGAACGCGATTCGGTGGGCGAGATGGAGCGCATTTTCGAGGCTGGATTCCGCGAATTCATGAAACTGCGCCGCCAGGCCGGGCAGTCGGTCAATGTCGTCATCGACGGCACGCGCCGCGCGATGCGCGCCACCTATCAGCGCGAACTGGATGGTCTGGAATCGCACCTGTCGTTTCTGGCCACGGTTGGATCGGTGTCACCCTACGTCGGTCTGTTCGGCACGGTGTGGGGCATCATGATCGCGTTCATGGGCCTGTCCAGCGTGGCGCAGGCCACCCTGGCGCAGGTGGCGCCGGGTATTGCCGAGGCGCTGATCGCCACCGCCATGGGCCTGTTTGCCGCGATTCCTGCCGTGATCGGCTACAACCGCTACACGCACGACATCGACCGTCTGGCCAACCGCATGGAAAGCTTCATGGAAGAGTTTTCCAACATTCTCCAGCGTCAGGCGACCAAAGCCGCGTAGGGCCATGGCGCGTACCCGCAAACAGGTCGCCCAGATCAACGTCGTCCCCATGATCGACGTGATGCTGGTGCTGCTCGTCATCTTCATGGTGACCGCCCCCTTCATCAATCCAGGACAGGTCGATCTGCCTAGCGTGGGGCAGACCTCGCAGACGCCGGCGCAGCCGATCGAGGTCATCATCCGCGAGTCGGGGGACTATCAGCTGCGTGATCGCGCAAGCGGGGGAGAACCACGAGACGTGGCCCGGGCCGATCTTGCCGCCGAGATCACATCCCTGCACCGCGCCGCGCCCGATCGGCCGGTGGTGATCGCGGCTGACAAAAACGTCCGCTACGAAGAAGTGATGAACACGATGACGCTGCTGCAGAAGGCACAGATCAGCCGCATCGGCCTGCTCGCCCGGCCGGCACCGTGATTGCCACAAGCGACGCACCGCATTACTCGCGCCCCGGCCCGAACCTCGCTGCGGGGGTGCTGGCGCTGGGCGTGCATGCCGCCTTCCTGCTGTTGCTGGTGGTGGGGGTATCGTGGCAGACCGATCATCCCGAACCCGTGATGGTCGATCTGTGGGACGCCCTGCCGGTTGCACCCGCGCCGCCCGTTGCTGCGCCGGAGTCGCCCCCCGAACCTGTCCCGCCGCCCGAGCCTGTCAAGGCCGTGGAGCCTGCTCCTGTGCCGGTCGTGCCGCCCAAGCCGGCTCCCCCGCCCGTGACACCGCCAGCACCCAAGGCACCGGACATCGCACTGGAAAAGAAAAAAACCGAGGCTGCCCGGCTGGAAAAACTCAAGGCATTGCAGGTGGCCGAGGAAAAGGCGCTGGCCGATGCGGCGCGCGCCGAGGCGGACGCCGTGAAATTCGCGCGCGACAAGCAGCTTGCCGAACAGAAGCGGCGCGAGATGCTGCGGCAGATGGAGGAAGACGAACTGATGCAGCGGATGGCCGAGGAGTCTGCGGCCAGCGAACTGCGTCAGGCCCGCGAGGCCGAAGCCAGGCTCGCCGCCACTCGCCGCCAGGCTGAAATCACGCGGGCAGTGGGCCAGTTCCGCGACAAAATCAGCGCCACCGTGCGTGGCAACACCCGCCTGCCGGATGACCTGAAGGGCAATCCCGAAGTGCGCTTTCTGGTGAGGCTGCTGCCCACCGGCGAGGTGATCGATATCCGGCGTACCCAGTCCAGCGGCAACGCGGCCTATGACGAGGCGGTGGAGCGCGCGATCCGGAAATCCTCGCCACTGCCCCTGCCGACCGATCGCGATGCACGCGCTGCATTCGTGCCGGAACTTTCTTTCGTGCATCGTCCCAAAGAGTAGGCGCTGCGCCGGAAGGCGCGCCGCGCCTGCAAAAGCGTCATGCCGGCTATGTTAGACTTGGCCGGCGTTTCCCCACTCCCAGTGTGAGACTTCCACGATGTTGCGTGCCGTTTTTGTGATCCCTCTGATGGGCCTGATGCTCCTGGCCAATGCGCTGACTGCGCGTGCCGCGATGGAGATTCAGGTGATCGGTGGTGCAGCCAACAAGATCGCGCTGGCGATGGTGCCTTTCCAGGCTGCGCCCGGCCAGCCCCAGCCCGCGCTGACCCAGATTGCCGGCGACGACCTCAACCGCAGCGGGCAGATCCGGCTGGTGGATACCAGCGGCGTGCCCACCCCGTTCGAACCGGCGCAGGTGAACTACGCCACCTGGCGCGGCAAGGGGGCGGAAGCCCTGGTGATCGGCCAGGTCACTGCGCTGCCGGGGGGGCGTTTCGAGGTGCGTTTCCGCCTGCTCGATGCCGTGAAGCAAACCCAGCTCGCCGGCTTCAGCTACAACATTGCGCCGGAGCAGTGGCGTGCCACGGCCCACCAGATTGCCGACATCGTGTACGAAAAGCTCACCGGCACAAAAGGCGCATTCAGCAGCCGCATTGCCTATGTGCAAAAGCAGGGCAGGAAATTCGAGTTGCGCGTGGCCGATGCCGATGGCCAGAACCCGCGCACCGTGGTGCGTTCCAGCGAGCCCCTGATTTCGCCCATGTTTTCGCCGGACGGAGGGCGGCTGGTATACGTCTCCTTCGAGGACAAGAAGCCGGTGGTCTACGTGCAGTCGCTGGGTGACGGCAGCCGCCGCAAGGTGGCCGCGTTCAAGGGCTCGAATTCGGCACCAGCCTGGTCGCCCGATGGCCGCAGGCTCGCGGTGGTGCTCACCCGCGACGCCGCTTCGCAGCTCTACCTCATCAACGCCGACGGCAGTGGCCTGTCCCGCCTGACGGAAGGCGGCAACATCGATACCGAACCGGTGTTCTCCCCCGACGGTCAGACCGTGTATTTCACATCCGACCGGGGCGGCAGCCCGCAGATCTATCGCGTGCCGGTCAATGGGGGCGACGTCAAGCGCGTCACCTTCAGCGGTAGCTACAACGTGTCTCCCGCCGTGAGCCCGGATGGTCGCCTGCTGGCCTTCATCAGCCGCGACGAAGGCCGGTTTCGGGTGGCCCTGCTTGAACTGGCCACCGGCCAGACCCGAGTGTTGACCGATTCCGCCCGCGACGAATCTCCCGCGTTCGCCCCCAATGGCCAGTCGGTGCTCTACGCCACGGTCCAGGGTGGGCGCGGCATCCTGGGTACCGTCAGCCTCGATGGCAGAACCCGTGCGCGCCTGTCCGAATCGGGCGTGGACGCGCGCGAGCCGGCTTGGGGCCCGTGAACTCGATTTCCAGATTGATTACGCAGGAGTGTGTATGTTGAAAATCCTTTTACCCGTCACGATGGTGCTGCTGGCCGGCTGTGCCAGCACGCAGCAGGCTGCGGTTACCCCGCCGGCTGACGCAGCGCCCGTGCCCGCCATTGCCGTTCAGATGCCCGAGACTGCGCCCGTGCCGACGCTGGTTGTATCTGATGTGACCCCGGTTGCAGCGGCTGCAACTGCGCCGCCGGTTCCGTCCATTGCCACCGTGGCCCCCCTGGATCCCTATCAGTGCATGCTGTCGTGGGCCAAGGGGATGCAGGATGCCATGACCCCCTGGGCAGTCACGGCGCAGCGCTGCGAACCCCGCGCCATTCAACCCTGACGTTCACAAGACCAAGGAGACAAGCATGACCAAGATATTC
>JBEQCD010000092.1:0-9351 GCA_041639515.1 Hydrogenophilales bacterium
CATTGCTTATGGTTTCTGTTGATTGTTCGAATGTCTTTGCATGGACACACTCTATGTAGCCATGGAAAAGCACGCATCTTTCCGAATCGAATGAAAAAACCACTCCCCGCAAGCGGGGAGTGGTGTGAAACAGAGGCAGCATTGCACTGCCCCGGATCAGGTAGTTAACCGATCAGAACTTGCGCACCATCGGCTGGCACATGTTGCCTTCGTGGCTGCCCAGCGCGGTGTGCGCTTCGTTGGTGGCATTTGCGAAGGGATCGTAGAAGTCGGGCAGCGCAGCGTAGACGTTTGCCTTGTTGTTCAGCGCGATCTTGGCGGGGTCACCCGAACGCTTGATCAGCTCGTTTGCAAATGCCAGCTTCGCACCAGCCAGGGCGGGAACGCTGTCGCCCTGAACGTTGGTCACGGTAGCGTTGCGGTATTGCATGGTCAGCTCGACCGCAAAGTCCCAGGCGCCGGAGAGCAGGTTGGCCTTGGACGGTGCGATACCGGTGGCGCCAGCCGAAGCGGTTTGCGTCGCCGGGGCAAAGCTGCCGGCACCGTAGATGTTGCGGAAGGTCCAAGCCGGGCCATCGCTGCCATAGCTGTCAGCAGACAACACACCGATGGCCTTGAACGGGGCGGTCGAATTGCTGAACTTGATGGTGTAGTACTTGCCGTCGTCCGCACGGATGGTGTGGTCGGTGTGGTTCTGGGCACGGGTCAGGCAGTTGCGCACATCGCCGGAAGTCGAGTTGTTCACCACGGTGTAGCCGGCAGTCGGGTCGATCACGATGGGGTCAGCCTGGGTGCCGGTGCCGCTGACAAAGCCACTGGCGTTGTCAGCAAACATGCTGGTCGGTGCCTTGGCACCGTTGAAAGCCGACTCGCAAGGGAAGTTGTTGAAGAACCAGTTGTAGCTGGCCTGGGTGCCGGAGCCGTTGACACGGCGGCAGGCGACCACGTTGGTGTTGCCGGTCAGGTTGGCGTCGATCTGGGTCCAGTCCTGGATGTTGCCCATCAGCATGTTGGCGTAGTCGCTACGGGTGATGACCGTCGACAACGGCACGTCGTTGGTGGCAACCAGAGCCATGATGATGGTGTTGACCGGCTTGATGGTCAGCTTGGCCACCTCGGCGACAGCGAGTTCGCTCTGACCGAACTCAACGTTGAAGGGAGCCTTGAACAGCGCGGGCGAAACGTCGGACACGCCGAAATCGCTCACCACGCCGTTGTTCAGCGCGGGGTTGGCGAAGTTGGGGCTATCGGGATCCAGACCCTTGGTCGGGCAGAGGTAGTCATACACGCGATTGCCGTCGTTGGGCAGGGCCACGCCGCTGGTGGTACAAGCCGAGAAGTCCAGCGACTCGATGCGCGAGGCACGGGCTACGGGGTCAACACCCCACACCGAGCCGCCCTTGGAGCGCTTGACGAACAGAATATCGGTGCCGGCAGCCACGCCGGGGATGCCGGCCTTGGCCTTGCCAAACCAGGCGCGATGCTGGAAAGCGCCGCCGGTCGCGGTGTCGCGGTAGGTTTTGATGCTGGCGGTTTCCAGCATCTCACGAACAGACGATTCGATGAAGCCGTCGGGTGCGGTGGCACCGGAGAGGACAATCTTGACCACGCCCGGAACGGCTTCGGGGGCAATGTTGGCAAAGGCGGAGGGCGCGACCAGGGCGGCGGCCACAGCCAGGGTGATGTGCTTCAGTTTCATGGGATGACTCCTTGGATAATTGATTCAGGCCAACGACGATGCGCCGTCAGCCACAGGGCGCAGAACGGGCCCGCCTTCGGCATGCCTGACCTTCACGAAGAGGGCATTGCGTTGCCAAAGGCGGACAGACGATCAGACGTGCTTGCGACGACGGGCAGCCATGAAGCCGACCAGACCCAGGCCGGCGAGCATCATGGCGTAGGTTTCGGCCTCGGGAACCGGCGCGGCGGCGATGCTCAGATTGCCGTTCATATCGAGGTTGGCGACGACCTGGTTGCCACCCTGTACGATCGATGCAAAAACGGAGGGGCTGTTGCGCTGAGCGAACGCGCCGGTGGTTTGTTGCAGCAGGTACATGTTCAGATCGCTGCCGATCAGCCCCGTGCTGGTGCCGTTGAACTGGTTGCCCCAGTTGCTGTTCCACTGAGCGCTACCGGCGTAGCCAACCAGCGAAGGGTCGGTAACGATGAGCGAGTTGGCTGCGCCGATCATGCCGTTGACGTTCCCCAGCAACTGCGCACCAGAGGTTCCCAAGTTTTTGAGGACATTGTTGGTATCCGTATTGGCATCAATGACGCTGGCGGTGGTGATGTAGCGATGGAAATCGGTGGCGGTGGCACCAACGGTATCCATTGCACCGATAGCGAACACCAGGCCGGATTTGTCAGCCGGCGCAACCATCGACAGGAAGCTCTGCATGTTGGCGTCAGCAGCGAAGTTGTACGACGTGCCGGCGACGGCGATGTTGGCCAGGAAGGCGTCCATCTTGATGTTCAGGTCGAGGATGTAGGACTGCTGGCCAACAGCATCCAGAACGGTCATGAACAGTTCGCCACCCGGGGCGAATGTGCCATCTTCGATAGCTGCCTGTGCGGAACCCGCAGCCAGCATGGCGGCCAGGGCGATAAGTTTGAGTTTCATTGCGTAGTACTCCTCTTGAAAAGACCCAGAAAGTGAATGTGCTTTCCGCCCCCCTGTGGGGAAGGTTCAGTTGTGCGCGTGAACCCACCGGAAACGAAGCCCGCCATAAGCACGGACTGCCCCACTTTAGGGCGCGGGGATGACATGCATTGGGGCGCTGGCGGGCAGAAAATTGAGCCGGATGGCTCATTGGCGGCCATGGCAATGAGCCGAGCGCGACAGGGGCTGCCCGTCGTAGGTCGGGAATACTTTCCCGACATTGCGGCTTCCTGACACGGGCCCCGCACGTTGCGGCGGGAAAGTATTCCCGCCCTACTTCAAGCGGCCAGTTGCGGCGGCAGGCGCTGCAAATCGTAGGTCGGCAGAGCGTGTGTTGTTGCCGCGCAAGCGGCTTACAACCACGGCCTCCTCTTTACGGGGAATACTTTGCCGACATTGCAGCGGTGGCAAGGTTATCCGGCTGTGGTTGGAGAGCCGGGTGTCGGCAAGGGTTTGCCGACCTACGGTTTGATGGATGATGCCTACTCCGCCGGTTCGCGCCCCCCCTGCGCGAGCAGCAGGCCGAGGGCGATGGCCTTGGCGACGGCCTGGCCCCGGGTGCGCACGTCGAGTTTTTTCATGGCGTGGCGCAGATGGTTTTTCACGGTGAGCATCGACAGGCCCAGGATGCTGGCGATTTCGTCGTTGGTCTTGCCTTCGCGCACCCATACCAGCACTTCGATCTCGCGCGCGGTGATCACGGCGGAGGCTCGGTTGATCACGCTTTGTTCGCGGACTTCCTGCGCCAGCACGCGGGCCAGGGTGGACAGCAGGTGCGGCAGGAGGATTTCCATGTACAGGGCCAGACGGGCGTCGAAGGGCGCGCGCACGCGGGAAAAGCTGGCGTAGCCCTTGATGCGTCCATTGAGCCAGCCCATGCCGTGGAAGGCGACGTTTTTCAACTCCAGGTCAACCAGGCGGCCGTGCCAGGCGTCATCGTTATCGGGGTGCAGCAGATAGGGCTCGCCAGCCACGCCCCAGGATTCGGTGAGCTGGGCGATCAGCCCCTGTTTGGGCTGGGTGGTCCGCGCAAAATGTTCATCGCGAAAGTACCGGCAGGCACTGAAGCGTTCGTGCAGCAGATAGCCGCTATCGTCGCTGATGCCGCACAGCAGGATTTCATGCGGAATCAGCGATTGCACCGGCCCGTGCACCCAGCTGAAGAACTGGTGCCGCTGCCTGACCTTGCGGGCAGCCAGCAGGATGCGCGCCAGATGGCCGCATTCTTCGGCGGTGAGTTCGTCTCCCTGATACATGCGCTCCCCTTTGTGCCGGAGGGTACGGAGAAACGATGACGGTTCTATTAAGCGTGCCGCCAAGCCGAAGATGTCGGGAAAGTATTCCCGACCTACGGTTTGCTGGGGGCCGCAACAGATAGTCACCGTGAGCAGCGCTTGTAGGTCGGCAATACCTTGCCGACACCCGGCTATCGCGAAGTCGGCAAAGTATTGCCGACCTACGGTTTGCTGGGGGCAGTAATGGTTCAACCCGTAGGGCGGGAATACCTTCCCGCCACAGCGGGCGGATGCGAACGGCGATGGTTGTAAAGCCGGGTGTCGGGAAAGTATTCCCGACCTACGGTTCGCCGGCGACCGCAACAGATACCCACCGTGAGCAGCAGTTGTAGATCGGCCATACCTTGCCGACACCGCTGCCGAAGCCGTCATTACGGAGCTGTTTTGTAACACGCCCGCAACGTGCGGGCACTATCGTCGCGCGGTTATCCACGCACAGTCTGCCCATGACGCACGAAGAATCCCGTGAACACCTGCTCGCCATCCTGGCGGAGGGGCGGTTAATGACGTTGCTGCAACCCGTGCTGGATATGCAGACCGGGCAGATGACGGGTTATGAGGCGCTGACGCGTGGGCCGTCGAACAGCCCGCTGCACTCGCCGATGGCGTTGTTCCATACGGCGGAAGCTGCCGAACTGACCGGCCCGCTGGATGCAGTGTGCATGGCTTCGGCGCTGGCGACGTTTGCACGGCTGAGGCTGCCGGGACGCCTGTTCGTCAACCTCACACCCAGCAGCCTGCTTGACCCCCGCTTTGCGCCGGAGGCCATGCTGCGTGCCTTTGCCGAGGTGGGACTGGTTGCCAGCCAGGTGGTCATCGAAATCACCGAAAACGCGTCGGCTGTGGACTACGCCAGTCTGCGCGAAGCGGTAGCGGCGCTGCGCACGGCCGGGATCGAGGCGGCCATGGACGATTTTGGCCAGGGCTTCTCCAGCCTGCGCATGTGGTCGGAACTGAAGCCGGGCTTCGTCAAGATCGACAAGCATTTTGTCACCGACATTCATCAGGATCCGCACAAGCTGGAATTCGTGCGGTCGATCCGCCAGCTGGCCGAAAGCGCCCATGCCTGCGTCATTGCCGAAGGTGTGGAGACGGTGTCGGAACTGGCGGTGCTGAAGGACCTGGGCATTCGCTACGCACAGGGTTACCTGATCGGCCGGCCTTCGCCGGTACCGGTCCGACTGCCGCCGGACGAGGTGGCGCAGTGCCTGGAATCAGGCCGCGTAAGCGTGTTTCCGCTCTCTGCCGGGCGCGATCCGATTCGCGCCACGGCAGGCCGCCTTGCGGTGTCCGCCCCGCAGGTGTCGCCCGATACGCCCAGCCATGTCGTGCTCGACCTGCTGATCGCCCACCCCGAACTGCACGCCATTGCCGTGGTGCGCGACGGGGTGCCGGTGGGGATCATTCACCGCCCCGCCCTGCTCGACCGCTTCATTGGCCTGTATGGCCGCGAGCTATACGGCAAGAAACCCTGTGCCGTGTTCATGGACAGCCACCCGCTGGTGGTGGACAAGGCCACGCGCATGGTCGAGTTGTCGGAACTGGTCGTCAACAAGGGCAAGTCGGCATTCACCCAGGGCTTTGTGGTGACCAGTGAAGGCCGGTATCTCGGGCTGGGGTCGGGCTTTGACCTGATGCGTGAAGTCACTGACATGCAGATCGTGGCGGCGCGCTACGCCAATCCGCTCACTGGTCTGCCCGGCAATGTACCGATCCAGGAACACATGGAACGCCTGCTTGCCAGTGAACAGGCCTTTATCGCCACCTATTTCGACCTGGACCAGTTCAAGCCCTACAACGACGTGTATGGCTTCCGGCGTGGGGACGACATGATCCAGCTGGTTGCAAGCCTGCTGCGCAGCGGGTGCGACGACGAACTCGACTTCATCGGCCACATCGGCGGCGACGATTTCGTGGTGCTGTTCCAGAGCCCGGACTGGGAAGCACGCTGCCAGGCCATGCTGGGCAGGTTCGACGACGAACGCCTGCCGCTGTTCGATACGCGCCATGTGGCGGAAGGCGGCTACCGCAGCGAGGACCGGCGTGGACGCATGGATTTCCATGCGCTGGTTTCACTGTCCATCGGCGCAGTGCAGATCGATCCGGTGCATTTTCATCATTATCAGGAAGTGGCGCGCGCCGCAGCAGACGCCAAGCGCATGGCCAAAAAAGTCGAAGGCAGCAGCCTCTTCATCGATCAGCGTCAGCAGCCCCATGCCCGGCGGCTGGCCGACGAAGCTGTCGACGCAGCCTGACACGCAAAAAATAAGCGAGCCCGAAGGCTCGCTTGAACAGGGATCGAATTGCAAGCTGCATCGACCCACCGGAGGAAATCATTCCTGATTGCGTGCCGCAAGTTTAGCGGCGCGCAATGACAGGCTTGCCTGCACCAAGGTTCCCCGGTATGAGCCGAATGGCTTATCAAACAGCGTGGCGTGCAGTTTGGCGTGGCGGCGGGAAAGTATTCCCGCCCTACTGCGTGTTCCTTAGCCGTAGGTCGGCAATACCTTGCCGACGTGCTTGCCGTGCAGACACGATCATCTGCCTCCGTGCGTTGCGGCGGGAAGGTATTCCCGCCCTACGTCAGCCGTAGTTGTAGGTCGGCAATACTTTGCCGACTGTTACGCCATCATGCCCTCGTAGTAGGCAGCATGTAGGTCGGCTGAGTGTGTGTTGTTGTCGCGCAAGCGGCTTACAACCACGACTTCCTCTGTACGGGGAATACCTTGCCGACACAACACGATACAAGCACGACCGGCTGCCGTAGGTCGGCAATACTTTGCCGACGCTGTTCATCGCGGGCGCGGGCGTGCTACTGTTTTTTCATGCCTGACTACCGTCGATATTATCCGGGTGGCCCCGTGTTCGTTACCCTCGTGACGCATCAGCGCGAGCCCTGGCTGGCCGGGTATGCCGAGCTGATTTCCGTTTCGATGCATCGCACGAGAGCGCGCCGACCCTTCCGCCATGTTGCGCATGTCATTCTTCCGGACCATATGCACTGGCTGTTCGAGCCCGACGAGGGTGATTTTTCCGCAGTTGTCGCCACGTTCAAACGCGATGTCACTTGGTGGCTCAAGTCCAAAGGCATCACCACGCCGTTATGGCAAAAGCGTTTTTACGACCACATCATCCGCGACGATGATGATCTGAACCGCCATCTCGACTACATCCATTTCAACCCTGTGAAACACGGTCTCTGCCAACATCCGCGAGAGTGGCCACATTCTTCGTTTGCAGCCTGGCTGGCGCGCGGGGCGTATCCACCGGAATGGGGCATGACCGAACCCGACAGGATTCGTGGCATGCAGCTCGAATGAGCGCGCGGAATGCACAGCACAGGCGCTGTGGCGGGAAGGTATTCCTGCCCTACTTCGTGTCCCGTAGGTCGGCAATACCTTGCCGACGTGCTTGCCGTGCAGACACGATCATTTGCCTCCGTGCGTTGCGGCGGGAAGGTATTCCCGCCCTACGTCAGCCGTAGCCGTAGGTCGGCAGTGCGTGTGTTGTTGCCGCGCAAGCGGATTACAACCACGGCCTCTCCTTTACGGGGGATACCTTGCCGATACCCGGATGGCCGATCCGCAAACAAAACGGGCAGCCCGAAGGCTGCCCGTTCTGCAATCCTGAATCCTGCGTTGCGATCAGGAACCGACCACACCGCCATCATCTTTGGTGACGGCCAGGATGCCGGAACGCGGCTTGTACACGCTGGTCAGGGAGCTGTAAGCCGTGGGACCGTTGACGCCGCTATCGGGCCAGGTGGAGTTTTCGGTGAAACCGGTGGACCAGTCCTCGCCTGGGTGCTGGATGCCGACGAACAGGGTCTTGCCATCCGGGGTGCCGGTGACGCCGGTCACTTCGCAATGCCTGGGACCATTGAGGAAACGCTTGACTTCGCGGGTGACGGGATCGACGCAGAGCATGGCATTGCCACCAATGTTGACCCAGTCGCCCTGGGCGTCGCCTGCCTGGTCGGTCTGCACCCACAGGCGGCCATCCTGATCGAACCAGAGGCCATCCGGCGCACCGAAATCGTCGCCATTGATGTTGCCTTCATAGAGTTTCTTGCCCGCTTGTGGGTCCAGCGGATCGACGCCGATGAGGTTGGCCTTGTTGTAGGACGCGCCCATGTTCTTGGCGGTGCTGGCCACGAGGCTGTCGCCGCACTGGATGAATACATCCCAGTCGAAGGTGGTGGCGGCAACATCGCCGCCTGCTTCGCGCCAGCGGATGATGTGGCCGTAATCGTTGTCCGGGCGCGGGTTGGCGGCGTCGACCGGCGGGTTGGTCGAGGCAGCCGGCGAGGTGCCGTCGATCTTGTTGCTCGAAGCGGGGGTATTGCCGCGACGCGAGTTGTTGGTGAGGGTGAGATAAACCTCGAGCGTGTCGGGGTGGACGGCGGTCCACTCCGGGCGGTCCATCATCGTGGCACCCAGGCGATCGGCGGCCTGGCGGGTCTTGACCAGCACTTCGCCCTGGTCGGCAAAGCCGTTATCCGGGGTGAGACCGCTCTGGCCCCACACCAGCGGCAGCCACACGCCGGTGCCGTCGGCGTTGAAGCGGGCGACGTAAAGTGTGCCTTCATCGAGCAGATTGCGGTTGGCGGCCTTGTTGCGCGGGTTGTATTTGTTGGCACAAACGAACTTGTAGACGTATTCGTTGCGCTCGTCGTCACCCATATAGAAGGCCACGCTGTTGTCGGGTGCCAGGGCGAGGCCGGCGCTCTCGTGCTTGAAGCGACCCATGGCGGTACGCTTCACAGGCGTGCTGTTCGGGTTGAAGGGGTCGACTTCGACCACCCAGCCGAAACGGTTGGCCTCGTTTGCGTTGCCCGGCCTGCGCAGGTCGAAGCGGGCATCGACTTCATGCCAGCGGTAGCCGAAACCACCAGCAGCCAGGCCGTAGCGGCGCTCGTGGGTGTTGAGCGGCTGCGTGGTGAGGTTGGCGGATGCCGTACCGAAATAGCCGTTGAAGTTCTCTTCGCAGGTGAGGTAGGTGCCCCAGGGCGTGTAGCCGTGGGCACAGTTGTTCAGCGTACCGAGCACCTTGCGGCCGGTGGCGTCTGCACCGGTTTTCATGAGCGCGTGGCCGGCTGCGGGGCCGCTCACGTCGCAAGGGGTGTTGCCGGTGACACGGCGGTTGTAGGCGGAGGGACGACGCACTTTCCAGGTACCGCCCTGCTTCTGCACTTCGACCACGTTGAGGCCATGTGCGGCCTGCTGGGCACGCACCATGGGCAGCGTGAGGGCAGCGGTCGCGTAGGCGCTCGCCGGAGTGATGCCGTTGAGGAGCGCGGGGTCGACGTATTCGCTATTGGTGACCAGCAGGCCACGCGTGTTGCCCAGCGCACCGGGGAACGGGAAGTAATGCATGCCGTCGGTAGATCGGAAGAGC
>JBEQCD010000093.1:0-9020 GCA_041639515.1 Hydrogenophilales bacterium
GAAGCCGCACCGAAGAAATCCAAGAAGCTGCTGTTCATCATCATCGGCCTGGTGGTGGTGCTGGCCGGTGGCGGCGCGGGCGCGTGGTTCGCGCTGAAACCCAGCGGCGACGCGCACGCCGAGAAAAAGGAAGAGCCGCCGAAGACGCCGATCTTCATGCCGCTGGAAACCTTCACCGTCAACCTCATGGGCGGCGAGCAGTATCTCCAGACCGACATCACGCTCCAGTTCTATGACCAGGCCCAGGTCGATCTGGTGAAGCTGCACATGCCGCGCATCCGCAGCCGCCTGCTCACGCTGCTGTCGAGCCAGGCCGCCGAAACCCTGCAAACCGAGGAAGACAAGAAGAAGCTCACCCAGGCCATCCTGGCTGCGGTCAACCAGCCTGTGGAGCCCAAGGGCAAGCCGCAGGAAGCGGTGGACGTGCTGTTCACTTCCTTCGTCATCCAGTAAACGGACGCAGCCCATGGCCGATGCATTTCTCTCGCAGGAAGAAGTCGATGCCCTCCTCAAGGGCGTGACCGGCGAGGCCGACGACGCGCCGGCCGAAGATATCGATCCGCATGCGGTTCGCCCCTACAACCTGGCGACGCAGGAACGCATCGTGCGCGGGCGCATGCCCACGCTCGAAATCATCAACGAACGCTTCGCCCGCCTGATCCGCATTGGCCTGTACAACTTTCTGCGGCGCAACGTCGAAATCTCGGTCGGCCCGGTGCGGGTGTCCAAGTACAGCGAATTCATCCGCAACCTGGTGGTGCCCACCAACCTCAACCTGGTGCAGTTCAAGCCCCTGCGCGGCACCGGCCTGATGATCTTCAATCCCGACCTGGTGTTCCTGGTGGTGGACAACCTGTTCGGCGGTGACGGACGCTTTCATACCCGCATCGAAGGCCGCGACTTCACCCAGACCGAGCACCGCATCATCCAGCGCATGCTGGGCATCGTGTTCGAGTCCTACGCCAAGTCGTGGGAGCCGATCTACCCGATCGAATTCGAGTTTGTGCGTTCGGAAATGAACACCCAGTTCGCCAATATCGCCACGCCCAACGAAGTGGTGGTGCACATCACCTTCTCGATCGAACTCGGCCAGAACAGCGGCGAAATGCATTTCTGCATGCCCTATTCGATGATCGAGCCGATCAAGGATCAGCTCACCAGCAGCCTCCAGGCCGAAAACCTCGAAGTCGACAAACGCTGGCTGCGCCTGATGCGCCAGCAGGTGCAGCTTGCCGAAGTGCAGCTCGTGGCCGATCTTGGCACCGCACGGGTCAACCTGCGCGACATCGTCAATCTCAAGGCCGGCGACGTGATTCCGCTGGACATCCCGCCCACGGTCGAAGCCAAGGTGGACGGCGTGCCCGTCATGGAGTGCGCCTACGGCAAGTTCAACGGGCAATACACCCTGCGCGTCGAGCGCATGCTGGCCACCGGGGCCAGCGACATTCCCACAGGAGAACCCCATGTCTGACAACAGCACCCAGGCCATTGCCGAAGACGACTGGGCGGCCGCCATGGCCGAACAGGCCACCGTGGCCCCCACGGCCGAACCCGCCGCCGACCTGTTTCCCGACCTGTCCGGCAAGCCCGCCGGCAACGGGTTCGCCAGCGACATCGACATGATCCTCGACATCCCCGTGCTGCTCACGGTGGAACTCGGGCGCACCAAGATCGCGATCAAGAACCTGCTCCAGCTGGCGCAGGGCTCGGTGGTCGAACTCGATGGCCTGGCCGGCGAGCCGATGGATGTGCTGGTCAACGGCACGCTCATCGCACAGGGCGAAGTGGTGGTGGTGAACGACAAGTTCGGCGTGCGCCTCACCGACATCATCACGCCGGCCGAGCGCATCCGGAAACTCAATAAATGAAGCACGCCGCATCCCTCCTGCCGATGCTGCTGCCTGCGCTGGCACACGGCGCGGACGCCACGGCCGGCCCCTCCGCCGCCGGCAGCCTGCTCCAGGTTTTTGTCGGGCTCGTCGCCGTACTGGGCCTCATCGCCGCCACCGCCTGGATGGCCAAGCGCATGGGCGTGGCCCGCACCGGCTCCTCGGCACTGCTCAACGTGGTCGGCAGCGCCTCGGTCGGCACCCGCGAGCGCGTGGTCGTACTGGAAATCGGCGACAACTGGCTGGTGGTCGGCGTCGGCCCCGGCAACGTCAACGCCCTCGCCACCCTGCCCAAGGGCGAACTGCCCGCCTCCCCTGCAGTTCCGCTGCCGCCCTTCGCCGCCCGCCTGCAATCGCTCCTCGACAAGAATCGTGGCACACACTAAATCGCTTCTCCGCGCCGCCGCCCTGCTGGGACTGGCTGCCCTCCCCGGGCTCGCCCTCGCCCAGGCCGCCGGCCTGCCTGCCTTCACCAGCACGCCCTCCGGTGGCGGCGGGCAAACCTATTCGCTCAGCCTGCAAACCCTGCTGCTGCTGACTTCGCTTTCGTTCCTGCCGGCCGCGCTTCTGATGATGACGAGCTTCACCCGCATCATCATCGTGCTTTCGCTACTACGGCAGGCGCTCGGCACCCAGGGCTCGCCGCCCAATCAGGTGCTGATCGGGCTGGCGCTGTTCCTCACCCTGTTCGTGATGAGCCCGGTGCTGGACAAGATCTACGTCGACGCCTACCAGCCGCTGTCGGAAAACCGCATCCAGCTGGGCGAGGCCATGGACAAGGCGGCCGTGCCGCTGCGCGCCTTCATGATGAAGCAGACCCGCGAATCCGACCTGGCGCTGTTCGTCCGCATGTCGAAATCGCCCGCGCCCAAGACCGCCGACGACATTCCGCTGCGGGTGCTGATTCCGGCCTACATCACCAGCGAACTCAAGACCGCATTCCAGATCGGGTTTGCCGTGTTCATTCCCTTCCTCATCATCGACATGGTCGTCGCCAGCGTGCTCATGGCCATGGGCATGATGATGGTGTCGCCGGCGCTGGTCGCGCTGCCGTTCAAGATCATCCTGTTCGTGCTGGTCGACGGCTGGAACCTGCTGCTGGGCTCGCTCGCCCAGAGCTTCTACTGAGGACAATTCGCTATGACCCCCGAAAGTGTCATGACCCTTGGCCGCAGCGCCCTCGAAATGACCCTGCTGGTGTCGGCCCCGGTGCTCATCGTCACCCTCGTCGTCGGCCTCATCGTCAGCGTGTTCCAGGCCGCCACCCAGATCAACGACGCCAGCCTGTCCTTCATCCCCAAGGTCATCGCCGTGCTCGCCACCTTCGCCATCGCCGGGCCGTGGATGCTCACCGTGATGACCGATTACATGCGCCGCGCCCTGACCAACCTCCCAGGCATCATCGGCTAGCGATTAACGTGATAAATACACGCAAGCAGGCAGGGGGCCGCAATCGTAGGGCGGGAACACTTTCCCGCCGCAAAGGCAGGCATGACGCGAAGATGTCGGCAAAGTGTTGCCGACCTACGGATGCCTCGCCTTGCCGTGCTATTGCACTGTCTTCGGCTCGGCTTCGCGTCCCGGCAGTATCTGAACGCGCTTGATGTGAACCCGCCATGCTGAGCTTTACCGACGCCCAGCTCAACACCTGGCTGGTGGCCTTTGTGTGGCCGCTGGTGCGCATCCTGGGTCTGCTGATGGCCGCGCCGGTGTTTGGCCATCGCAGCGTGCCGGCGCGGGTCAAGATCGGGCTGGGCGTGTTCATCGCCCTCATCGTCTCGCCCACCCTGCCGCCCTTGCCCGACGTGGCGCTGGGCTCCTGGCAGGGACTGTTCATCCTGGTGCAACAGTTCCTCATTGGCCTCGCCATCGGCTTCACCATGCGGGTGGTGTTCGCGGCGGTGGAACTGGCGGGGGAAATCATCGGCCTGCAGATGGGCCTGGGCTTTGCCAGTTTCTTCGACCCGCAGTCGGCGGGTCAGACGCTGGTGCTGTCGCGGTTTTTCAACCTGCTCGCCATGCTGGTTTTCCTGGCCGTGAACGCGCACCTGCTGGTGCTGGGCCTGCTGGCCGAAAGCTTCACCACCCTGCCCATCTCCGCCGCGCCGCTGGCAGCGGAGGGGTTCCGCAGCGTCGCGTCCTTCGGCTCGACCATCTTCGTCGTCGGTCTGCAGATTGCCCTGCCGCTGATTGCGGTGCTGTTGATGACCAACCTCGCGCTCGGCATCCTCACCCGCTCGGCCCCGCAGCTCAACATCTTCGCCATCGGCTTTCCCATCACCCTGGGCGTGGGCCTCATCGTGCTGGATTTCTCCATGCCCTATTTCGCGCCACAGATGGAAGGCGTCATCCGCCAGGCTCTTCAGGCGGGCGACAGCATCCTGCGCGCGCTGCGGCCCTGACCTTGGCCGCCCGCATCGCGGGGTTCAGGGCTGGCTGGCCACCGTACGCACCATGTCATCCAGATTCTGGGTCACCTGTTTGAGGATGGCATTGCACGCCGCATCGGGGTGGGATTGCGCCACCCCGGCCGGATCGCGATAGCCGATCCAGCGCTTGCCCTTGATGTCCTCCCAGGCCAGCACATGCAGCGGCAGGCTGATGCCATAGGCCTGCGAGCATTTCAGCAAGGGCGTGCCGGCCTTGGGATGGCCAAAGATCAGCAGCTCGGTCGGCCGCAGGGTTTCGCCAATGCTGGCCGCCCCCGCCGCGTGATCGATCCGCGTAAAAACCTTGAGCCCGCGCGACTTGGCCAGTGTTTCCAGCCGGTCAAGGCACACCGTGGCCGTCTGGAGGCAGGGCACGGCGATGAGGCCGTCGGTGGCGTGGGCGGAAGAGCCCAGCAGGGCAAGCAACAAGGCAGTGAAGGCAGGCAGCTTCATGGGGGCGCTCTCTCTGGAGGGTTGTTCAGGCAAGGTGCATGGCGCATTCTGGCACAAACCCGCGCCCACTCCATTCATCGGGCCAAGTGCCCGGCCCGGGCCACCGCCGGGGCTGCCGGCCGGGGAATCAGGCAGCGAGGGCCGGTTCGGGTTGCAACAGGGCTGTCGCCAACTTGCGCAGGTCGAGCACGCCGCGCATCCGCTCCTCGTCGCCCTGCCCGATCATCATGCGCGACCAGCAATCGCGGAAATCCCGCGACAGGATCGAGGCCGCATCGTCCCCTCGCGACACGGCATCCAGTTTGTCGGCCGGGGCATTGTCGATGGTCAACAGGCCGGCCACCGCAAAGCCCATGGCGCGCTCGCCCATATCCACAACCAGCACGCTGGCTGTGGATGTGAGCACGGGCGGCTTCAGGCCCAGGAGCCGGGCCAGGCAGAAAACCGGCACGGCACGCCCCTGGCGCATGACGAGGCCATGCGTGGCCTCACCGCACTCGGGCGAGGCAAACTTGCCTGTCCAGGGCAGGATTTCCGAGAACTGGTCGATGGACGTGGCCGCCTCGAAGCCCAGATCGTAGGTCAGGACCTGCCGCCGCGTACTGTGTGTGCGTTGCGTGGACAGCAGGCTCAGCAGGTTGGCCTGGGTTTCGCCCGATGCGGGGGTGATGACACTGGCCAACCCCTGCAATTCCGGCGCAGCAATCAGCGCGCCGCCATCGAGCACCATGCAATAGCCGGCGCGGCCATTGGCCCGGGCCTGCAATGTTTCGGGCAGCGCCGCCATGGGCAAAAAACCGGAAAAATACGGCGACAGGTTCAGGCTGGCCGCCGGCACCGGCGAAACCTGGCTGAAGTCGACATCCAGAACGTCCAGGATTTCATCGACCAGATAGGCGATAAGCCCCTCTGCATAGCGCACCAGGAAGGCCTGCCTGCACGGCTGCGCAGATGCGCTTTCCAGCAGGCACAGCCGGGACAGGTCGACCGCCGGAATATTCAGTCCGCCATGCCGGATCACGCCGACACAGTAGCCATGGGCCACCGCCGACGGCAGCACCTCGGGGCGAGGCAGGGTCGTCAGCACTTCGCTCGAGCCGATTGCCTGCGGCAGGCCCGCACTGCGGAACAGCAAGGTATGGCGCATATGGCTGCGGGCACACCCGGCCGGGCCTGTCGCTGCGGATGCGGTCTGGCTGTCTTCCACCGCCGGGACATGGAGCATCGTCAACACAGCTTCCGGGTCCAGCACCGCCACCAGTTCGCCCCCATCTTGGCAAGGAAACGAACCCGACAGCAATGAGTGGCCGGCCTGCACATCGATCCGGTTGAACTGTCCGGGCGGGCACGCCACGACGCCACCACAGCGTTCGGCAGCCAAGCCCAGCAACCGTCCGCGGTGCGCCATCACCACGATCCGATCGGGCACCGACCCCGGCGTGCAAGCCATGCCCAAAGCACTGCGCAGATCGACCACCGGCACCAGCCGGCCGCGCACGTCGACCGCACCGATCACCCCCTGCGCCGGGCTGGGCAGCGGCGTCATGCCCTGTGCAGTCACCACCTCGCGCATGGCCGACAACGGCAGCGCGAGCTGCATCTCGCCCAGATGGAAAATGCCGAAACGGGTGTTCATGCCGACGCGTCAGGTTTTGACGGTTTTGGCCAGATCGTCGATCAGGGTCGAGACGTGGTCGGCCAGTTCGCGTTGCCGCTCGGTCGCCGAGGCAATGTCAGCCGCGCTTTTGGCCGTGCGCTCCACAGTCGCGATGATGCCCTCGAAGCGGTCGGCTGCGGTCTGGCTCACGCCGGCACCTTCACGCACGTTGGCGGCCGACTCGGCAATCAGCTTGCCGATTTCCATTGCAGCCGTGGAACTGCGCTCGGCCAGCTTGCGCACTTCCGAGGCCACTACCGAGAAACCTACGCCGTGCTCGCCGGCCCGGGCCGCCTCGATGGCAGCATTGAATGCCAGCAGGTTGGTCTGCCCGGCGATTTCCTGGATCACGCCCACAATGTCGGCCACCTTGCCGGAACTGTCGCGGATGCGGCCGATTGCGCCGATGGATTGCCGCACGGCATCCTGACCAAGCTTGGCGGCATTCGCGGATTCATTCGCCATCTCGGCCGCCACACCCGAACTCGCCGCGATGTGCTGGGTGCTCTGCACCAGTTCCCCCACACTGCTCGACATCTCCAGAGATTGCGTGGCAATTTGTCGTTCGAGCATGACTTCGTGCGTCACGTCATAGGCGTATTTCACGACCTTCACGGCCTTGCCGTTCAGGTCGAGGATGGGGTTGTAGGTGGCCTGGATGTGGACTTCGCGGTCGAACTTGCCGACACGCTGGAAGCGTCCGCTGATGAATTCCCCCTCACTCAGGCGCAGCCAGAAATCACGGTAGGCTTCGCTGCGCGTGTAATCGGGCGTACAGAACATGCTGTGATGCTGGCCCTGGATTTCACGCAGGGTATAACCCATGGCCGCGAGGAAATTGCGGTTGGCGCTCAGTACCCTGCCCTCGGTATCGAATTCGATCACCGCCTGTGCCTTGTCGAGCGCGTCCAGCTTGGCCTGGTTCTCGGCGTTGCGCATTTTCGCTTCGGTCACGTCGACGGCATATTTGACGACCTTGGCCGTCTTGCCGTCCGGGCCGAAGATGGGGTTGTAGGTGGCCTGGATCCAGACCTCCTTGCCACCGCGCCCCACGCGCTTGAATTCGCCCGAGTGGAAATGGCCACGCGCCAGTTCCTCCCAGAAATTCTGGTAAGCCTGACCCGCTGCGTCTTCTGCCGTGACAAACAGCCGGTGATGCCGGCCCTTCACCTCATCGAGCGTATAGCCCATCAGGTTCAGGAAGTTTTCGTTGGCGTCGAGAATGCTGCCGTCCGGGCTGAAATCGATGACGGCCTGCGAACGTCCGATGGCTGCCAGCTTGCTGTCCAGCTCGTGCTGGCGGCATTTGTCGCCCGTGATGTCGTTGGCAAACTTGATGACCTTGAGCAGCTTGCCGTTCTCGCCAGCCACCGGGGTATAGACCGCGTGCAGCCAGACCGGCCTGCCCTGGGCATCGACACGGCGGAATTCGCCGCTGATATGCTTGCCTGCCCGCAGGTTGGCCCAGAAATCCCGGTACTCCGGGCTGCTGCGGTATTCCGGTGTGCAGAACATTTCATGGTGATGGCCGACGATGTCTTCGAGCGCATAGCCCATGCGTTTGAGGAAATTCTCGTTGGCACGCAGGACATGTCCGTCCAGATCGAATTCGATCACCGCCTGGGTGCGGTCGATCGCCAGCAGATAGGCCTGAGTCTCGTTTGCGTCGAGGTTGTCGAAATGCGTACCGGGTGCGCGCTTGTAGTTGTCCATTGATTCAACGGTTGCACTCATGTGTCTTCTCCGCTTGTCATCGCCACGCCTGTTTCCCCTGGACTTGGCGATCAGTTGATCTTGAATACAGCGAAAAATTTATCGGCCCGCAGGCCGACAAACTTTAGACAAAGTCTAAAAACCCAGACTCTCCAGCAAATCGTCGACCTGACCCTGATCGGCCACCACGTCGCTGCGGCCCGTGGGGTTGATTTGCGGGCCGTTCAGCAAGCCCGGCTGGGGTTCGCGCCTGGCCTCGTTGGGAGCGTAATCGAGCAGGAACTGCACCAGTTGCTGTTCGAGTTCGT
Organism: Hydrogenophilales bacterium; assembly: GCA_041639515.1. Lineage (GTDB taxonomy): Bacteria > Pseudomonadota > Gammaproteobacteria > Burkholderiales > Thiobacillaceae > Thiobacillus. Next base: position 8,450 of record JBEQCD010000093.1, read on the forward strand.
GCGCCAGATCGGTGACGCGGCGGATCACCTGGCCAGTGAGGTCCTGGAAATCCTGCGCCATCATGATTTCCAGCAGCTGCTCCTTGGTCGCACCGGTGTCCTTGCGCATGTCGGCCAGGCACTGCATGGTGAGCGTGGCCATGTCGCGGTAATTGGCTTCGGAAAACGGTTCGGCCATCACGCGCTTCCAGCCGCCCAGCACTTCATCGGCCCCGGCGTCGATGCGTTCCTGCATGGGGATGGCGGTATCGGTGGCGTTGAGCACGCGCTGCGCGGCCTGCTCGGTCATGCGGGCCACATAGTTGAGACGGTCGCGCACGTCGGGCATTTCGACCGTGGCCTTTTCCAGCACCTTGTCAAAGCCCAGTTCGCGCAGGCGGTCGTGCAGGGCACGGGTGATCTGGCCCACGCGCGCCAGCATGGCCTCCTGGTTGCAGCCTTCGGGCTGGGCGGCTGCCGAACTCATCACGTCGGCAATTGCACTGGCAAAAGGGGAGCTCATGTCACGCTCCCATTTTTTCGAAGATCTTGGACAGCTTCTCGTCTAGCGTGGCCGCCGTGAAGGGCTTGA
>JBEQCD010000094.1:0-8505 GCA_041639515.1 Hydrogenophilales bacterium
AAACTCTTCAGTTCAATCTCTGCAATTACTTCAAATACTTCTGTCGCTCAACTCAAACTCAACCATCTATTAAAACGGTCTTCATTCAAGTGTGAGCATCTATGCTAGTTGCTACCCCAGCCTAAACCAGGACAGCTACCGCAAAAATACCCACACCTATCGGCTGTTAATTGTTAAAGATCAATCGATTAGCTTTGCGTTTCGCTTGTCGCGGTTCGCGCTGCGTTTCGAGAAGGTGCGCATTCTACAGAGCGAAAAGAATCCGTCAACACTTTCTCGAAATTATTTTTAAACAATCGTGACACGCGCAAACTTCCGCTTGCCCACCTGAGCCACGACTGTCGCGCCCAGGGGCACGCTCACACCTTTATCTGCCACGCGCTCGCCATCCAGCTTGACCCCTCCGCCGGCTATCTGGCGGATGGCATCTGACGTGCTTACCACCAGGCCCGCCAATTTCAGCAACTGCGGTACCGCCAACCCGCCTCCCGCTGCCGGCAATTGAAACTCCGGCATATCTTCGGGCTGCACACCACGCTGGAAGCGCGCTTCAAAATCAGACAGAGCCTGACTCGCCGCCGCCAGTCCATGAAATCGCGCCACGATTTCCTGCGCGAAGCCAACCTTGATATTGCGTGGGTTGGCACCTTGCGCAACCTGCTGCTTCCAGCCTTCTATGGTCTGCAGGGACTCAAACGAGAGCAACTGGATGTAGCGCCACATCAATTCGTCCGAGACGGACATCAGTTTTCCGAAGATTTCCTGGGGCGGCTCGTTGATCCCGATGTAATTACCCAGGGATTTCGACATTTTATTTACGCCATCGAGTCCTTCGAGCAACGGCATGGTGAGAACGCACTGCGCAGGCTGGCCATGTTGCTTCTGGAGTTCCCGCCCCATCAACAGGTTGAATTTCTGGTCCGTCCCGCCCAGCTCGACATCCGCCTTGAGCGCCACCGAGTCGTATCCCTGTATCAAGGGATAGAGAAATTCATGGATCGCGATGGGTTGCTGGCCGTGATAACGCTTGTGAAAATCATCGCGTTCCAGCATGCGGGCAACCGTGTGCGAAGCTGCAAGGCGGATCATGCCGACCGACCCCAAGCCCTCCATCCATTCCGAATTGAAACGTACCTCGGTCAAATCCGGGTCAAGGATTTTGAAAACCTGCTCCTGGTAGGTTTTGGCATTGTCGGCAACCGCTTCACGCGTAAGCGGGGGACGCGTCGCATTTTTGCCAGTAGGATCGCCGATCATCCCGGTAAAATCACCGATCAGGAAGATAACCTGGTGTCCAAGCTGCTGAAATGCCCGCAACTTGTTCAGCAGCACAGTATGACCCAGGTGCAAATCCGGCGCGGTGGGGTCAAATCCCGCCTTGATCCGCAACGGGCGGCCCGACCCCAGCCTGTCGAGCAGTTCAGACTCGACCAGCAATTCATCCGCTCCGCGTTTGATTTCGCGCAAGGCATCCAGCATCAATTCAATCCTCGTGTCACTTCATCAAGTTTTGGCCCCATCTACCGTAATCAAAGCATTAGACCTCGTGCCCGGCATCGCCAGATCACTGACAGCCCGGCAAAACAGGCCCGGAAATGATGTGTGTTAGACTCCGGGCTCGATTACGGAAAGGGAAACGGTCAATGCCGCTTACCAAACTGAGAATCTTAACCGATCGCCTCACTGGAACGGAGCGCCGTCTGAGCCTTCGCACTTTGGTGGCCTTGTCAACCGTGCCGTTGTTCGGCGTGGTTGCCGCATTTGGCCTGTCGCCCGACACCAACACGCTGGACATCACCCCGGAAACCATTTCCGAAGCCATTGCTCTTCCTGCCCTGGCTGAAGCGGCAGATGCCAGCACTTATGCGCGTGAAAGCGTCATCCAGCGTGGCGATACCCTGGGCAGCGTTCTGGCCCGCCTCAAAATTGATGATCTGGACATCCAGCGCTTGCTGGCCACCGACTCGGTCCGCCAATTGGCGACCAGCATTCGGGCAGGCAAGCTCATCCAGGCAGTCACAGGTCCTGACGGCACCCTACACTCCATCCAGTTCGAACGCGCTGACGCACCCGAACTATTGATTCAGCGAGCAGGCGACACGTTTGTCGTCCAGGAACAGGAAGAGGCCCAGGAAACGCGGGTGGTAATGCGTTCCGGCCGCATTCTGTCCTCCCTCTACGGCGCAACGGATAGCGCGGGAATTCCCGACCGCATTGCCGACCAACTGGCAGAAACCTTCTCGACCCAGATCGACTTCCGCGAAGATCTGCGGCGTGGCGATACCTTCTCGGTGATCTACACCGTCAATTATCGTAACGGCGAACCTGTAGCCACGGGCAAATTGCTGGCCGCCGAGTTCGTCAATGCCGGTAAACCCTATCGAGCCGTGCTCTTCCGCGACCCTTTTGGCAGCGAAACCTACTACACCCCCGAAGGCGAATCCCTCAAAAAAGGGTTCCTGCGCTCCCCGCTCGAATTCTCCCGTGTCACTTCCAGCTTCAGCAATTCACGCAAACACCCGGTATACGGCTTTCACCGCGCCCACACCGGCGTGGACTTCGGCGCGCCCACCGGCACTCGCGTGAAGGCCACCGGAGATGCCGTCGTCAAGTTTGCCGGTCGCAAAGGGGGTTATGGCAATCTGGTCATTCTGCGGCACCACAATGGCTATGAAACCTACTACGCCCACCTGAGCGCCTTTGCCTCGGGGATTCGTCCGGGTCGCGCCGTGTCCCAGGGTCAATTGATCGCCTACGTCGGCTCTACGGGTGCCTCCACCGGGCCGCATCTGCACTACGAAGTCCGCATCGCAGGGCGTCCATACAACCCGATGACCATCAAGCTGCCCGGCTCTCCTCCCCTGGCAACCGCCCAGCGCGCCCGCTTCCAGCAGCAAACCGCTGGCTGGAGCGACAAGCTGACCCTGTTGCGCGGGACCAACCTCGCTGCACTCGATTGAGCGCTGACAGGCCGCATGAGACCGAATACTTCGTCGGTCTCATGTCAGGAACCAGCCTGGATGGCGTGGATGCGGCACTGGTCGAATTCCAACCCGACAAGCCACCCAGATTACTGAGCAGCCAGTATTTGCCCTTTGAGGACGGGTTGCGAAATCGCCTCCTTGCACTGCACCACCCCCAGCCCGACGAAATCCACCTTGCCGCATTGGCTGGCAACGAACTGGCCGACTGGTATGCCCGAGCTGTGCGCACATTGATCGCCGACGAATTCGCCGGGCTTCCAGTACGTGCCATCGGTTGCCACGGACAAACCCTGCGTCACCGGCCAGATAGCGGTTACACCCTGCAAATCGGGAATGCTGCCCGGTTGGCAGAACTGTCAGGGATGACGGTGGTGGCGGATTTTCGCAGCCGCGATATCGCAGCTGGCGGGCAGGGCGCGCCGCTCGTACCCGCCTTTCATGCCCGGGTACTAGCGCATGCAGAGCAGCATCGCGTGATTGCCAATCTTGGCGGCATCGCCAATATCACCGACCTGCCCCCCGACGGTCTCATACGCGGTTGGGATACCGGCCCCAGCAACATGCTGATGGATGCCTGGATCCAGCGACACCAAAATGAACACTACGACAGGAACGGGGGCTGGGCAGCCACCGGAAAGGCGCACGCGGATTTGCTCAATCTGCTGATGGCCCATCCGTATCTGGCATTGCCCCCACCCAAAAGCGCCGGCCGTGAGCAATTCAACCTCGACTGGCTCGATGGCCAGATTGCCAGACTGCCAGGCCCTGTCGACGCAGCGGACGTTCAGGCAACGCTGCTGGAATTCACCGCAGCCAGTCTCGCCCACGCGATCCAGACAGAGTGCGGCAGCGCCCAGGCCGTGTACCTGTGCGGCGGCGGCGCGCACAACACGACACTGCGGACCCGCCTGGCCGCATGGTTGCCGGGCCGTGAGCTTGCCACCACGTCCGCACTCGGAATCGATCCCGACTGGGTTGAAGCCATGGCTTTTGCCTGGCTGGCCCGCCAGACCATGCATCTACAACCCGGCAACCTGCCTGCGGTAACAGGGGCAGCAGGGCCGCGTATCCTGGGCGCGGTTTACTACGCCTGAGCCGCCCGACGAACGGATCACCCAACAAAAAAGCGGCCGAAGCCGCTTTTTTGTTGGTGACAGGAACCGATCAAGCGGAGAAGGACGAGCCACAACCACAGGTCGTGGTGGCGTTGGGGTTCTTGATCACGAACTGCGCACCTTCGAGGCCTTCGCTATAGTCGATTTCAGCCCCAACCAGATACTGGAAGCTCATCGAATCCACCAGCAGGGTCACGCCGTTTTTCACCATCACGGTGTCATCGTCATTTTGCGATTCATCGAAAGTGAATCCGTACTGGAAACCCGAGCAGCCGCCGCCGGAGACGAACACGCGCAATTTCAGGTCCGGGTTGCCTTCCTCGTCGATCAGGTTCTTGACCTTGGCCGCTGCGCTATCGGTAAAAATGAGCGGGCTGTCCATTTGGGCATCTACCGTTTCGGTCACTGCATTCATAATGCTACTCCTTGAAAATTTGGATCAATTATCCGCTTCACCCGACAGGCGTCAAGCAAAGACCCCAAAGCGGAAGCGGAGTTCCAGCGTTCAGGGCAGCATCCCGACATCGGCGAGCGCGACATCTTCCGGCAACCCGAACAGGATATTCATGTTCTGCACCGCCTGGCCCGCAGCCCCCTTCACCAGGTTGTCGATCACAGACAGCACCACGACGGTATCCCCGCCCTGCGGGCGGTGAACCGCAATTCTGCAGGTGTTTGCGCCTCGAACCGAGCGCGTCTCGGGGTGCGAACCCGCCGGCAGCACATCCACAAACGCCTCGCCAGCGTAACGTTGCTCGAACAGCGCCTGCAGGTCCACATCCTTGCCCACTCGGGCATAGAGCGTGGCATGAATCCCGCGGATCAACGGCGTCAGATGCGGCACAAACGTGAACCCGACCGGTTGACCTGCAAAAGCCTCCAGCCCTTGCTTGATCTCGGGCCAGTGGCGATGGCCCGCCACCGCATAAGCCTTGAAATTGTCGGCCGCTTCAGCGAAGAGGATGTGGGTTTCGGGTTTGCGTCCGGCGCCCGACACACCGGATTTGGCATCCGCCACCAAAAAGCCGGTGTCAGCCACACCCGATTCCAGCAGAGGCAGAAAACCCAACTGAACCGCCGTGGGATAGCAGCCGGGGTTGGCAATGAGGCGCGCGCCCTTGATCCGGTCACGATTGATTTCGGGCAGGCCGTACACCGCCTCCTCGATCAGGTCAGGACAGGCGTGTTCCATTTTGTACCACTGCTCCCACACCTTCACATCCTTGATGCGAAAATCGGCAGCCAGATCGATCACCTTGACGCCAGCGTCCAGCAACGCACGGGTCTGCTGCATGGCCACGCCGTTGGGCGTGGCGAAAAACACCACATCGCACTGCTCGAGCCCCGCCTCCTCAGGCGTGGAAAAAGCCAGCGAAACCCGGCCACGCAAATTGGGAAACATCTCGGCCACCGGCATGCCGGCTTCCTTGCGCGACGTGATCGCCTTCAATTCCACCTGGGGATGGCGCGCCAGAAGGCGCAACAATTCCACCCCGGTGTAACCCGTGCCGCCGACAATACCGACTTTGATCATGATGATGCCCTTCGCAGAGAAGCGTGAATTCTATGCCACGCGCGTGACAGTGACGTAAAAAAGCCGCCCTGCAACAGGCGGCTTTTGTATCCAGCGCAACAATCAGCGCTTGGAGAACTGCTTGCGGCGACGCGCCTTGTGGAAACCCACTTTTTTCCGTTCCACTTCACGTGCATCGCGGGTAACGAGGCCGGCGGCCTTCAGCACCGGCTTCATTTCTGCCGAGAAATCGATCAGGGCACGGGTGATACCGTGGCGAATCGCGCCTGCCTGGCCGGTTTCACCGCCACCTGCCACGTTCACCATGATGTCGAACTTGGTCAGGTTGTCGGTCAGGACCAGGGGCTGGCGCACGACCATGCGGCCGGTTTCGCGCGAGAAATACTCGTCAACGGGCTTGTCGTTGACAACGATCTTGCCGCTGCCTGCCTTGATGAACACGCGCGCGACAGATTCCTTGCGACGCCCCGTACCGTAGTTGTAGTTGCCGATCATGGTGTGACCTTATTGAGCGTTGATTTCCAGGGGCTTGGGCTGTTGCGCCTCGTGCGGATGATCCGCGCCCGCGTAGATTTTCATTTTCTTGATCATGGCGTAGCCGAGCGGGCCCTTGGGCAGCATGCCCTTGACGGCCTTTTCCAGCGCACGACCGGGGAAGCGTTCCTGCATCTTGTCGAAATTGGTTTCGTAGATGCCGCCGGGGAAACCGGAGTGGCGGTAGTATTTTTTGTCGAGGCCCTTGTTGCCGGTCACGACCATCTTGCCCGCATTGACCACGACAATGTAATCGCCGGTATCAACGTGGGGGGTGAATTCAGGCTTGTGCTTGCCACGCAGACGGCGGGCAATCTCGGAAGCCAGGCGGCCCAGCACCTTGTTGTCGGCGTCGACCACGAACCAGTCGCGTTTGACTTCAGCGGGTTTGGCGGAAAAGGTTTTCATGACTCAACCTCTGCAAAGAGGACAATCTCGGAAAGCCGGGCATTTTACCTGCCGCAACGGAACAAAGTCAAACACTGCTTAAGAATGCCGCAACACCCTGACATACAATCCCCCGCATGGACGTCTGGCTCGTCACCTACTTGGCCGAGGCGGTATTGCTGCCGCCGCTTTCGCTGATCCTCCTGCTGACGAGCGGAGTGATTGTTCACCGTCGCCGCCCACGCCTCGCCATGTCACTCATCGTTCTGTCCACTGCCGCGCTCTATACGCTCTCGACGCCCTGGATCGGGGGCCTGTTGCTGAGAACGCTCGAAATTCGCGGACCGGTGCAGACCGACGAGCTTCACGACGCCGACGCCATCGTCGTCCTCGGCGGGGGACGCCGCATCGATGCCGCAGAATACGGCGGCGACACGCTCAACGCGCTCAGCCTCGAACGCCTGCGCTACGCAGCCTCCCTGGCCCGCTCGAGCGGACTTCCGCTGCTGGTGGCCGGCGGCAAACCCGGCGGTGGCATGCTCGCAGAAGGCCAGCTGATGCGCCGTATCCTGCAGCGCGAATACAACCTTTCCCCACGCTGGGTCGAAGACGCGTCGCGCACCACCTGGGAAAACGCGCGCCTGTCGGCCGTCCTGCTGCATCGAGACCGGGTTCGTCGCATCGTTCTCGTCAGCCACAGCTGGCACTTGCGCCGTGCTGTACCGCGTTTCGAAGCCGAAGGCTTCGACGTCATTCCGGCCGGCATCCAGTTCGCATCGCCCCGCCCCGGTTCAGTGCTCCATCTGCTGCCGACGCCCGCCGGGCTACGCGACAGCACCTTCGCGCTGCACGAATGGCTGGGAATTTTGTGGTACAACCTCCGCTCGATTTTTTAGTCCGTCGGCTCAACGCCGAGGGACCGCAGCCACGTAAAAAGGAAGCCCATGAAAGCCCGCGTCAAACTCATCGAAGGCGTCAGTTTTGCCGGCCAGAGCGAATCCGGTCACACGGTGGTCATGGACGGCCCGCCCGACTCGGGCGGCAAGAATCTCGGCGTACGCCCGATGGAAATGCTGCTCTTAGGACTCGGCGGCTGTTCGGCGTTCGACGTCGTCCACATCCTGCGCAAAGGCCGGCAGGACGTGACCGACTGCGTCGCCGACATCGACGCCGAGCGCGCGGCGACCGACCCCAAGGTGTTCACCAAAATCCACGTTCACTTCACCGTGACCGGCAAGTCGCTCGACCCCAAGCGCGTCGAACAAGCAGTGAAGCTCTCTGCGGAAAAATATTGCTCGGCGTCGATCATGCTCGGCAAGGTCGCCGAGATCACGCATGATTTCGAGGTGAAGGCGGCGTGAGCGCCGTCAGCGGGCAATAAAAAAACGGGCTCCCGAAGGAGCCCGTTTTAACTTCGTCTTCAAACCGGGTTGCCCCGGCGTTGAATTAGAAGGTGTGGGTCAATCCAACGCCGAAGAGGGACGGATCGGCGCCACCGCTAATCGCCGTACCACCACCGGAAACCCGGTCGGTCGAGCCGACGCCGGTGCCCAGGCCATACCTGGCGTTGGTGTCGTTGTCCACATTGGCGTACAGGGCGTAGACGGTGGTGCGCTTGGACAGCGCATAGTCAACGCCGAGGGTCAACTGATTGGCACCATCGTCACCGGCGGCGAGATTGCTCTCGTCCGCTTTCAGGTAGTTGGCCTTGAGGGTAACGTTGCCCATGGCGTAGCTGCCGAACACGCCCCAGCCATCGCGCTCCTCGGTAGCAGCGTTGGTGCTCTCGGACGACTGGTACAGCGCGCCCAGCTTGGCGTTGCCGAAGGTGTAGCCCGCGGCCAGACGCCACATATCCCGGTCGGTGGTGGCCGACACGTTCTGCTTTTCATAGGCAGCGCCCAGCAGAATCGGGCCGTTCTTGTACACGGCGTTCACGCTGTAGGCATCG
>JBEQCD010000095.1:0-8461 GCA_041639515.1 Hydrogenophilales bacterium
CGATGGCGGCGCAGGTGCCGTCATCGTATTACTGAAATCATCCACCTGAGGACCCCCCATGAGCGCACTCAACATTGCCGACTTTGCCCTGCCCGCCACCGGCAACACCACCTTCAAACTGTCCGATCAGCGCGGCAAGAACGTCGTCGTCTACTTCTATCCCAAGGACAACACCCCCGGCTGCACCGTCGAAGGCCAGGAATTCCGCGACCTCCACGCGGATTTCGAACAGGCCGGAACCGTCGTCGTCGGGGTCTCCCGCGACAGCCTCAAATCGCACGAAGGCTTCAAATCCAAGCAGAATTTCCCCTTCGAACTGCTCTCCGACACTGAAGGCACGCTGTGCGAACGCTTCGGTGTGATGAAGCAGAAGAACATGTACGGCAAACTCGTACGCGGCATCGAACGCAGCACTTTCGTGTTCGACAAGACGGGCAAGCTCGTGAAGGAATGGCGCGGGCTGAAAGCGCCGGGACATGCGGCGGAGGTGTTGGGGTTTGTGCAGGGGCTGTGAAGTTGTGTAGTTGGGAGTTTCCCTGGACGACTGACCGTTGGCCGGGGGTAGCCCGGCGGCTAGTCACTTTTCTTGTCTCGCCAAGAAAAGGAACCAAAAGAAGGGCACCCCGACATCCCCGAAACCCCGAAGCTCAAGCGCGCCGGGCGGGCTGCAAAGAACTCGCCCCGCCTTCGATGTTTTTAATTGGTTTTTTGTGGGCGGAGCTCAAACACCTTTGCCGCCCGCCCGGCAGAAGCGATTTCCGGGGTTTCGGGGATGAGCAGGGTCGCCTTTTCTTTGGTTACTTTCTTTTGGCGAAGCAAAAGAAAGTAACTAGCCGCCGGGCTACCCCCGGTCAACGCACCCCAGCGTCCCATTCCCCAACCTCTTGGCGAAGCCACGCAGCAGAACTTCAATCTGATCGCTTCGCTTCGCTCGCAATGACAGCCGCAGCCTCATGCGAAGCAAAAAACCGCCCCACTACCTCCAGCTTCCGTGTCCGCGTCATCGCCGGCAACGCATTCAGCAGCAGCTTCCCATAAGGTTTGTCCGCTAGCCGCGTGTCGCAGATCATCAGCACGCCGCGATCGGTCTCGGTGCGGATAAGGCGTCCTGCGCCCTGCTTCAGGGTGATGGCGGCGTGCGGCAACTGATAATCCATGAAGGGCTTGCCGCCGCTCTTCTCCAGATGGGCGATGCGTGCGGCGACGACGGGATCGTCGGGCGGCTGGAACGGTAGTTTGTCGATGACGACGACGGAGAGCGCGTCGCCGGGTACGTCGACGCCTTCCCAGAAACTCTGGCTACCCAGCAATACGGCGTTGCCAGCCTGCTGGAAGCGGGCGAGGAGTTCGTTCTTGGGCGCGTCGCCCTGCACCAGCAGCGGGTAGTCCCAGCCGCGGAAAGTGAACGCGGCGTCGAGCAGGGTACGCGCCTTGTCCAGCGCGCGCAGGCTGGTGAAGAGGATAAAGGCGCGGCCACGGCTGATTTCCAGTACGGGGAGTGCGGCCTGGACGACAGCCTCTGTGAATTCGGGGGTGTTGGGCGCGGGCAGGCCCTGTGGCACGTAGAGCACACCCTGGCGAGGGTAGTCGAAGGGGCTGTCGACGCTCAAGGTATCGGCGTCGCCAATGCCGAGGCGTGATTTCAGATGCCCGAAGTCGCCACCAACGGAGAGCGTGGCCGAGGTGAGAACCCAGGCCTGGGCGCGTTCGGTGAGCTTGGCCCCGAACTGGCTGCCAACCGACAGCGGCGTGGCATGCAGCAGCAGGGAGCCCATCGTCGTTTCGATCCAGCGTACGCTCGGCTGGGCGGGATCATCCTCGCGCTGCCAGTTGGCGAGAACCGCTTGCACCGCCTGTGTGCGTTCGAAGCCGTTTTTCAGGTCGGCGTCGCGCTCGGCCTGGGTTTCGAGCAGGCGCGCCAGTTCACCGAGGCTGTCGGACAGACTGGCCAGGGCGTCGGGCCATTTGTCGTAGCGCGTGAGGTCGGCCAGCGTGGCCTTGACGGGGTTCTGCGGGAAAGCCAGGCGGGCGTCGCGGGTGGCCTTGGCCATGTCCTCCGCCGCACGGCGCAGGGCCGGGAAATCGCCCGCCTTCACCGCCGCCAGCCGCTTGATGTCGCCGGCCAGATCAAGGAGCTGGGCGGTGGACAGCGTCTGGCCGAAGAACTGCGCGGCGGTTTCGGCGAGCTGGTGTGCCTCGTCGAGGATGACGGTATTGCACGCGGGGAGCAGTTCGGCGACACCTTCGTCCTTGAGCCAGAGATCGGCGAAGAACAGGTGGTGGTTGACGACGACCACTTCGGCGTCAAGTGCGGCCTTGCGCGCCTGCATGACGAAGCATTCCTTGAAATGCGCGCAGTCGCTGCCCAGGCAGGTATCGCGGCTGGACACGGCGTAGTGCCAGGCGTTGGCATCCTCGGGGATACCTTCGGCCTCGGCGCGATCACCGCTGGCTGTGGTTTCGGCGAAGCGTGCGATCTTCTGCAGCCAGGCCACGTCGTCGCGCTGGGTGAAGCGGCCGTCGGCGAGGTTGTGTTGCAGATGGTGATGGCAGACGTAGTTGGCACGCCCCTTGAGCAGGGCGATTTTCACCGGCGATTTGAGTGCGCGTCGCGCGGCCGGCAGGTCGCGGTGAAAAAGCTGGTCCTGCAGTGCCTTGGTGCCAGTGGAGATCACCACCTTGCCCCCCGACAACAAGGCGGGAATCAGATAGGCCAGCGTCTTGCCCGTGCCGGTGCCGGCCTCGGCCAGCAGCACGCCATTGTCGGCGATGGCACGCGCCACGGCTTCGGCCATGGCAATCTGCTGTGGACGCGCCCGCCAGCCCGGCAGGGCAGTGGCGCACGGGCCGTGGTCGGAAAACAGGGTGGCGAGATCGAACATGCGTGGGACGGAATGGCTGCGTCGAGTGTACACCGGGCGGGCGGGTACCCAGGGTCAAGTCGGAGCGGATTCTGACCGTTAGTAAGGGGTATTTCATTCAAATGCCCCCATGCGTCCCATCCTGCTGTCCCTGCTGCTGTGGTTTGCATCTGCCGCCCAGGCAGCCGTGGTCTTTCAGGACATCCGCCCTGGCATTCGAGCCGGGGCGAGCTATCAGGTCGGCGAGCACAACAAACCAGCCATTCTGCTGCTGCACGGCTTTTTGCAGACGCGTGAGTTTCCCACGGTCGCCACGCTGGCCGGTGGCCTGCACGATGCAGGCTATACCGTACTGTCGCCCACGTTGAGCCTGAATATTCCGGCGCGTTCGCAGAGTCTGGCGTGCGAGGCCATCCACAAACACAGCCTGGATGACGACACCGATGAAATCGCGCGTTGGGTGACCTGGCTCAGGAGCCGGGGCCACCGCTCCATCGTGCTGCTGGGACACAGTTTCGGCAGCATGCAATTGCTGGCGTATCTGGCGGGCCGTCCGGATCCGGCAGTCAAGGCCTACATCGGGGCCTCCCTGATCGAGGCGCAGATCGGCCCGGTCGACCGGCGCGCGCTGATCCAAAGTCTGGAGGCCCGCGCCCGCAAGACGCCGCGCGCACTGGTGAATCATCCCCTGTCGTTCTGCCGCAAATACACGTCCACTCCGCGAGACCTGCTCTCCTACGTGAGCTGGGATCAGGCACGCACCTTGGCCGCCCTGCGCCGGTCGCCGGTCGAGAGTTGGCTGATCATGGGCGATGCTGACAATCTGCTCGGGCACAACTGGCTGGCCGCCCTGAAGCATCTGGGCTCGCAGGTGGTGGTGGTACCGGGTGCCAATCACTTCATGGACGGTGAACACGAGTTCGACCTGCTGGAACACACTCTGGCCTTTTTGCGCAAGCTGGACGCGGTTGCCCGATGAAGCCGGCCATATTCACGCTCTCGATCAAGCAGATCGCCCTGGCGCTGGTCACCGGCTTGCTGGTGGCCGTTAGCCTGGTGGCGGCGTTCTCTGCCTGGCAGACCCGTAGCGTGACGCAGAATCTCGCCCGCAACAATCTCGATGCCGCGCGATCGGAATTGTCCGCCGCAACCGAGCGTCTGTTTCGTCGCGCGGCCAATCAGGCCGAAACCCTGGGCCACTGGGATGAAACCCGGCAGCAGCTGGTGTTGCCCGAGTATTACAGCTACTGGCGCGACCAACGGGTGTACGAAGCCGGCATACTCAACAGCCGCCATGCTCGTGCCTCGCTCTACGATACCGACCGGCGCATCCTGGCAAACAATCCTGCGCGTCCCGGATTTCCCAACACCCTGCCACAGTCGGCGCTGCAGACGCAGGCCTCGGGCTGGCTCACCAACGAAGGCGGCACGATAGTCGTCTACCAGGCCTTTCCGGTCTACAGCGACGAGCAACAGCGCAGCCTGCTCGGCTACGGCCTGCTGCGGTTCGATTTCATGGGTGAACTGCTCGACCGCGACAGTTTCCACTTTGCCGACATGCGCAGCGTGGCGCTTGCACTCAAGCCGGGTGAAATCCTGGCCCAGGGCGATCTGTTCCGCCGCCTGAGCTTCGAGGCACGCACCGACCCCAACCAGGCTCGCTTCCAGACCATCCTGTCGCGCACCCTGATTGCCCTGTTCCTTTTGCTGGCCAGCACGGCGCTGCTGGGATTCTTTGTCTACAACCGGCTGCTGGTACGGCCTCTGCACCAGTTGTCGCTGGATATCGAGGCCATGCAGCAGGGGCGCTACAGTCCTGCAAACAGGCCGTTCGCCATGCATGTGCTTGAACTCGAATCGATTCGGCGCTCGCTGCACGAATATCAGATCCAGTTGCGCGAACTGCACGGTTCGCTGGAAAACCAGAACCGCGAATTCCGTTCACAGGCACGGCAGGACGCCCTCACCGGCTGTTACAACCGCCGCGCCTACGAGGAAGACTGGGACCGGTTCCGCGAGGACTTCCGCCACATGCGCGAAGGTGCGGCGTTCCTGCTGTTCGACTGCGACCGGTTCAAGGCCATCAACGACACTTACGGCCACGCCAAGGGAGACCGGGTGCTGACGCTCATTGCCGACGCCCTGGTGATGGCCCTGCGTGCCAATGACCGCCTCTATCGCCTGGGCGGCGACGAATTCGCCACCTTCCTCGCGCGCACCTCACCGGCGCAGGCCAAGCAGATCGCACAGCGTTGCCAGAGCCTGATCGAGGCTGCATCGTTCAGCGACATCGGGATCAGCGAGCCGGTCGGCATCAGCATCGGCATCGCATTCTGCTCAGCCGGGCAGCCCGAACACATCGGCGACCTGCCCAAACAGGCCGATATCGCCATGTATACGGCCAAGCAACCCGGGCGGGCACGCATTGCCCTCTATGGAGAAGATACCGAGCGCGCCTCGCAAACCCTGGTGGCCAGTCGTGAAACCAGCGCGCTGTTCCAGGCGCTGGCCACACCCGGCATGATCGAAATGCATTACCAGGCCATCCATGCCCTGCCCGACCGTAAAGTGGATTACTACGAAGCACTTGCGCGCATCCGCTATCACGGCGACCTCATCATGCCCGGTGCCTTTCTGCCGGTCATCGGCGCGCGCCGGCTGGAAACCGAGTTCGATCTGGCGGTGCTGGCGCAGGTCGATGCCGACCTGAGTTCGGGGCAGATTCCGGACGGGGTCGGCGTCTCGATCAACCTGTCGGCCCAGACCATCTCTCGCGCCGAAGTCGTCTCGCACCTGCTCGAACTGTCGCGACACAACGCCCGCCATCCGCTGATGCTGGAGATCACCGAGACGTCCCTGATCACCCAGATTACCGAGGTGAGCACCTATCTCGACCTGCTGCGTACCGTGCATTTCCGCATTGCCATGGACGATTTCGGTACAGGCTATTCTCCCCTGCGTTATCTGGCCGACCTGCCGGTGGATGTGGTCAAGCTGGATATCTCGCTGATCAGCAAGCTTGCCCAGGACAACCGGGCAGCCAAGGTGGTGGCCGATTTCGTGCGCATGATGGGCGACGCCGGCTATTCGCTCGTTGCCGAAGGCGTGGAAACCGAGGCTGTGCTGGAAAAGGTACAGAGCCTGGGCATTGCGCACGTGCAGGGGTATCTGCTCGGCCGCCCCACCCCGCTCGACAAGCTGCCCGGCGCATCAACAGGTGATACCGCGCATCAGCCTGCCTGCACGGTCTGACCTTTCCCTAATGTTTTCCCGATCGCCAGATCGAGAAAATGATCCACAGGCTGTTCAGGAACGCGATCAGGAATCCCAGGAGTCCGAACAAGGGCAGACCGAACAGTTGGGGTCCGCCCTGCACGGTCATGATGATGCTCGATCCCACCACCAGCGACGCCGTGAGGATGCCCATGGTGAGACGGTTGCTGGCACGGTCGAGCTGATGGCCAAAATGGTCCAGCCGCTTCAGGTCAAGATCGACCCTGACCCGGCCACGCCGCGCATCCCGCAACAAGTGGCGCAGGTCGCGCGGCAGGTCGGCCAGCACCTCCAGCGCCTCGCGCAGGCTCTTGCGCCCGCGTGCCACCAGCGCACCGGGGGTGTAGCGCTGCTGGATCAGCTGTTCCACGAACGGCGTCACGTGGTCGATCATGTGGAATTCCGGATCAAGCTGCTGACCCAGGCCTTCCAGCGTGATCAGCGTTTTGAACAGCAGCGTGAGGTCGGCCGGCAGGACCAGGTTGTTGTCGCGCATCAGTGCCGTGATGTCGTTCAGCAAGCTGCCGATTTTCACGTCCTTCAGGCGCAGGTCGTCGTAGCTTTGCAGCATTTCCGCCACGTCGTAGGCCAGGCGCTCCTCGTCCTGCACCGTATCGCCGCTCCAGTCGAGCAGCACCTGTAGCAACCCCTGTTCATCCTTGCGCGTCAGCGCGTGCAACAGGTCGACGATCTGGTTGCGCCGCGTGTCGGTGAGCATGCCCACCATGCCGAAATCGATCATGCCGATGCGGTTGCCCGGCAGGAACAGCATGTTGCCGGGATGCGGGTCGGCATGGAAATAGCCATGCACCAGCACCATGCGCAGCACGGCATCGGCTCCGCGCGACGCCAGCAGGTGGGGATCGAGTCCGGCGGCGCGCAGCTTGTCGGGCGAGACGCCGGCCACGCCGGCGATTTCCGTCTGCACGTTCACGCGCGGCGTGGTGTAACGCGCGATCACGCGTGGAATCGTCACATCCGGGTCATCCTCGAAATGGCGCGCGAACTGGGCGATGTTGCGTGCTTCCTTCGCCAGATCGAGTTCACGGTAGAGCGACCGGCGGAACTGAGACACGATATGCACCGGATCGTAGCGGCGCAGATCGGGCAGTTCGCTGTCGAGCAGGCGGGCCGCGTGATCCAGTATGCGCAGATCGGCCCGGATCACGTCCTCAATGCCCGGCCGGCGGATCTTGACCACCACCGGCGTGCCATCGTGCAACCGGGCTCGATGGACCTGTGCGATCGACGCTGCCGCCATCGGCACGCGGTCAAATTCGGCAAACACCCCATCCGGCTCGCCGCCCAGCGCGGCGACCAGATCGGCATGCAGGGCGTCGTAAGGCACGGCCGGCACCTGGCTGTGCAGTTTTTCGAATTCGGCGATCCAGTGCGGTGGGAACATGTCCACGCGTGTGGCGAGCAACTGGCCCAGCTTGACGAAGGTGGGGCCGAGTTCTTCCAGCGCGCGCCGGATGCGCACGGGTGCTTCCAGATGGGCAATCTCGCTGGTGCTGTGCCAGTGCAGCACCCGCCCGGCGCGTTCGAGTACGCCGCTGATGCCCAGCACGCGCACCAGATCGCCCCAGCCATAGCGGATCATCACGGACGCAATTTCGTGCAGGCGCGGCAGGTCACGAACGACGGAGAGGGTTTCCCAGAGCATGGGGCAGGCTTATTGGTATCGGTTGATGGAAAGGTTGCATTGCCGGGGCGGATGACCCCCAGTGTAACGG
The DNA here is from genome assembly GCA_041639515.1 of Hydrogenophilales bacterium. GTDB lineage: Bacteria > Pseudomonadota > Gammaproteobacteria > Burkholderiales > Thiobacillaceae > Thiobacillus. The sequence continues at coordinate 7,871 of JBEQCD010000095.1, forward strand.
CTGCCGGCGGCCCCCAGCCGCCGGCCTCCAGATCAGGAACGCAGGCGTTCGCTTTGCCGCTTGAGCGAGTCGGACACTGCCGCCAGTACGCCGCTGGCGACCTGCGACAGCTTGTCGCCCGCCGCCGATGCGGATTCACCCAGGCCAGCCCGACCGGCGGCTGCGCTGCTCTTCAGGCCTGCGGCAAATTCCCCCAGGGCCTCGCGCACCTGGCCACCCGTGCGGGTGCCGGCCACTTTCATGTGCCCCGCCAGCTGATCGAGCTCATCCCTGAGTGCGCCGCCGGATTGCCGTGCGGTCTGACGAAGGGTGTCGACGAACTGGGTTTCGAGGTCGCGCAGTTCCTCAAGGCGGGTCTTGAGTTCGTTGTCCTTGAAGATACGCCCCTGCTCCACCGCTTCGCGGATGGTGTAGGTAGCCGCCTGGGCCGCACTGCCAAAGGCATCGTCCAAGCCTGCAACGGCAAGTTTCAGGCCGGCCTTCAGTTCGCCGCCGCGTGCGGACAGTCCGGTGTTCACCCCTTCGGTCACCGCAGCGACGATGGCCCGCATGTCTTCCAGCGCCAGGCGCCGGTCATGCAGCGCGCGGAGA
>JBEQCD010000096.1:0-7985 GCA_041639515.1 Hydrogenophilales bacterium
TTCCTTTTCGACGCCGGTATGCAGATGCGCGTCGGCGGCTTTTGCCAGGGTCGACGCAGGGTTGCCGGTCATCGCCACGAGCTTGGCCCCACGCCGTTTGATGAGCGGCACGATGCTGACGATCTCGCCGCTTTCGCCCGAGTTCGACAGCGCGAGCACCACGTCGTCGTGGGCGATCATGCCGAGGTCGCCGTGGCTGGCTTCGCCCGGGTGCATGAAAAAGGCGGGCGTGCCGGTGGAGGCGAGCGTGGCGGCGATCTTGCCGCCGACGTGTCCGGACTTGCCCATGCCGGATACCACCACCCGGCCGGTGCAGGCCAGGATGAGGGCAACCGCGCGGGCAAAGTCGCCATCGAGGCGCTGCGACATGAGGCGCAAGGCCTCGGCTTCGATGTCGAACACCTGGCGTGCAAGTACCAGCAAATCTTCGGGGGTGGGAGAGGCGGGACTCATGGTCGGCAAGTATACTAAACGTACCTGCCAGCCCGTTATTTTCCGATGCATTCCAGCCTCCAGCTCGTCTTGATCCTGCTTGCTGTGGCCGTGCTGGTGGCCGCAGCCGCGCGCGCGCTCAGATTGCCGACCATGCTGGGGTATCTGGTGACCGGGATCGCCATCGGGCCCTTTGCCCTGGGCTGGATTCCGGACAGCGAAGGCGCGCGCTACCTGGCCGAATTCGGCGTGGTCTTCCTCATGTTTTCCATCGGCCTCGAATTCAGCCTGCCCCGGCTGATGACGATGCGGCTCACCGTGTTCGGCTTTGGCGGTGCCCAGGTGGGGCTCACCATCGTTTTCACGGCACTGACAGCCTGGCTGCTCGACCTGCCGCTGCTCGCTGCGGTGGCGCTGGGCGGAATCATGTCGATGTCGTCCACCGCCATCGTCTCCAAGTTGCTGGCCGAACGGCTGGAAATCCAGACACCCCACGGGCGGCAAATCTTCGGTGCGTTGCTGTTCCAGGACCTGGCCGTGGTGCCGCTCCTGATCCTGATCCCGGCGTTTGCGCGCGAATCGGAAACGATGGCGACCGACCTGATGCTGGCCATGCTCAAGGCCGTGGCGGTGCTGGGTTTCCTGCTCTTCGTGGGCCAGCGCATGATGCGGCCCTGGTTCCAGTGGGTGGCCGGGCGCAAGTCGCCGGAACTCTTTACGCTCAACCTGCTGCTGTTCACGCTGGGGCTGGCATTCCTGACCGAAAGCGCAGGGCTGTCACTGGCGCTCGGGGCGTTTCTTGCCGGCATGCTGGTGTCCGAAACCGAATATCGCTACCAGGTGGAAGACGACATCAAGCCGTTCCGCGATGTGTTGCTGGGTCTGTTTTTCGTCACCATCGGCATGCGGCTCGACCTCACCCAGGTGCTGGCGAACTGGGGCGACGTACTGATCCTGGTGGCGGCGATCGTGCTGGGCAAAGGCCTGCTCGTGGGGGCGCTGTCCATGGCTTTCGGCAGCGCCCGGCCCACCGCCACGCGGACTGCGCTGGGGCTGGCGCAGGCTGGTGAATTCGGTTTTGTGCTGCTGGCGCAGGCAGCCGATCTACGGCTGCTCGGGGCCGAGATCACCCAGCCGGTGCTGGCGGCCATGGTGGTGTCGATGCTGCTGGCACCCATCCTTATCAACCGCATGGACAGCCTCACCCGGCTGCTGGCCGGCAGCGAATGGGCCGGTCGCGCCAAGGAAGTGCACGACATCGCCGTCAAGACCTTCGGCAAGACCAAACACGTGATCGTGTGCGGTTACGGCCGCAGCGGCCAGAACCTGGCCCGCCTGCTGGAAGCGGAAGGCATCACCTTCGTCGCACTCGACGCCGACCCCGAGCGCATCCGGGCCGTTGCTGCTGCGGGGGTGTCGGTGGTGTATGGCGATGCCAGCCGGCGCGAGGTGCTGGTGGCAGCCGGCTTGTCGCGCGCGCAGGCCGTGGTGGTGACCTATTCCGACCTGCATTCGAGCATGGCGATCCTGCGCCATGTGCGCGAACTGCGCCCCGAACTGCCGGTGGTGGTACGCACCATCGACGATACGCATATCGATGAACTCAAGGCAGCAGGCGCGGCCGAGGTGGTGTCCGAAGTGATGGAGGGATCGCTGATGCTGGCCTCGCATGCGCTGATGCTGCTGGGCGTGCCGCTGTCGCAGGTGCTCAAGCGCATCCGCGTGGTGCGGGAATCACGCTACGCCATGATGCGCGGATTTTTCAGGGGTGCCTCCGACGCCGACGACGAACTTGACGCCCATGCCCAGCCGCGCCTGCACACCGTGCTGGTCACGCAGGGTGCGGCAGCGGCCGGGCACAGCCTGGATGAACTGGCGCTGGACGAATTGCTGGTGGAGGTCGTGGCGATCCGCCGTCAGGGCTTGCAAGGCATCGACCCCACGCCCGACGCCCGCATCGAGGCCGGAGACGTACTGGTGCTGCGCGGGGCCGCAGATGGGTTGGCGGCGGCGGAGTTCAGGGTGATGCAGGGCTAGGCGCGCAATGCATCAAGCCCGCATGAGCGGGTTTGATGCGGTTCGGCGCAATCTGACGGGCGAAAACGAAGTAATTCAGATGCCCATGCAGACAATGTACTGGGTCGAATCGACGATTGCGTTTGTGGCAACCGGTGTGGGCAGGGTCGTGCCTGCAATCATGGCACCTGTTGCGGTGTCGCCATTGTCGAGTTGAGTATCGAGTTGTTTGACGAATTTGCCCAGTATGCTGCTTGAACACACGTAGTAGGTGCTGGCTGTGATGCCCGTAAATGGAGCGGAACTCTGTACGCCCAGATCACCTCCAGCAGCATTTTTGGGCCGATAGTCGGCAGCCGCAACTGTGGTGGGGCCGGGTGCAAGACCAGCCAGCCGCACATGCTGCCAGAACAGGAAACTTTCGTCGGTAGCAGTCGTGCTGTTCCAGTCCCCTTCGATGACCCCGTTGCCTGGGGTGCCGGGCGTGCTTGCATTGGTCGCGTTGGTCAGATGGGTTGCAGCTGCGGAATCATCGCCCGGCAAGGACCGGAATTTATCCTGGTATCCGTAGATGAACACCGGCACATTGCGGAAATCCGACGCCAGGTTTTTCACCCGGGCACTGTTGATGAGTTCCTGACCCTTGAGGATCCCGCCCAACAGCAGGCCGATGATCACCAGTACGATGGCAATCTCGATCAGGGTGAAACCCGACTGACGACGTTTGAATGCATGGCGGGACATGTGAGGGATCTCCGGTTTTTTATTGTCCGTGCACGCTTTTGCAAATTGCGTGCCACACGGGATTGTTGTTATGTGTTTGTTAAATAAGCAGTTATCACCCATAAGCCGGCCTGCGGCGCTGAGTTTTTGATGAAAAAATGACGCCCCCGCCAGCAAATCGTCAGAATCGACTTCATTTTTTGGTGCGCCTGCCGATAGCGGGGCATGTCGAATCCTGTTTCCACCCGTCCGCTTTCCATGAACATTGAACCTGCCGGCCCCTCGGGGCGCGGCAACTGGCTGACCCGGCTGGCGACGGCGCTGACGCGTGTGACGCCGGGCCGCTGGCTGGGGCTGATGCTGCTGGCCCTGCACGCTGCCGTGGTGGTGGATGCCGACACGACAGTGACCCGCGCATTCTTGCTCGCGCATTACGGTCTCTTCCTGCTCTGGCAGCCGCTGATCCGCAGCGAGACACGCATCGAGCCCCGCCTGGCGCTGCCGGTGTTTGCCATGGCCGCCCTGCTGGTGCTGGTCGACAGCACCTGGGTGATGGCCCTGTGGCTGTCCATCCTGGCCGGCCTGGTGGGCGCGGCCGCAGCCAGCCAGACCGAGCGCGGGCCCCGGCTGGCGTATCTGCTGGCGCTGACGTACCTGCTTGCCCTGTTGCTGGCGTGGGTGCTGCCGCAGACCCTGGGCACAGATGCCTTGCCCGACGCGCTCAACACCAGCGTGCTGCTCGGTCTGCCCCTGCTGCCACTGGCGATTGTGTTCCTGCCCGCCGCGCGGCAGCGCAGCAATGCGTCCACACTCGATTTCGTCTACGGGCTCATGCTGTCCCTGCTCGTGATTGTGCTCGCGCTGGGTGTGTTCGCAGTGGTGGCGGTTGCCAAGACCAGCTACGCCTGGGCCTTGATGCAAACCCTGCTGGGCATGGCCGCCCTGCTGCTGGCGCTGTCGCTGCTGTGGAATCCGCGTGCCGGTTTTGCCGGACTTGGCCAGGTCACGTCACGCTATCTGCTCTCCGTGGGACTGCCCTTTGAAGCCTGGGCAAGGCGGCTGGCCACGCTTGCCGAACGCGAGCGTGATCCTGAATCCTTTGTCCGGGATGCCCTCGCCGACCTGCGTGAAATGCCCTGGATACGCGGCGGCCACTGGCGGGCCGCACGGGGTTCGGGAGAGTTTGGCGAGCCGGCGGCGCACGAAGTCGTGCATCAATTCCATGGTCTCACGCTGGCCTGGCAGTCCGCCCGGCCGCTCACGCCGGCGCTGGCCCTGCATGTGCACCTGCTGTCGCAACTGCTGGGCTATTTCTACGCCGCCAAGGTGCGCGAGCAGACCCTGCGCGAACAGGCATACAGCCAGGCAATCCACGACACCGGCGCGCGTCTTACACACGATGTGAAGAACATCCTGCAGTCGATGAAAACCCTGCTCGCGGCGGCAGACGTCAGCACGCCGGAAGACAGTGAGCGCCTGCTGGCCCTGATGAAACGCCAGCTGCCGCAACTGGCGAGCCGCTTGTCGCAGACGGTGGACAAACTCAAGCAGCCGGCCGAAATGGATGGGGAAAAGATCGCGGCACGCGACTGGTGGGCGGCACTGCGTACGCGCTACGAACACGACGACGTGCGCTTTGTCGTCGAGGATGAACCTGATGGCACCCTGTTGCCGATGGACCTGTTCGACAGCGTGACCGACAACCTGCTGGCCAACGCTTTGCGCAAGCGTCAGAGCGAACCGGGTGTCGCGGTCGAGGCACGGCTGAAACTTCATCCCCTGCCTGCCCTGACAGTGACCGATAGCGGCTCAGCCGCGCCCGAACACGTGGCGCGGAATCTTTTCCAGAGTCCGGTGGCGTCGGATTTCGGTTTGGGGGTGGGCTTGTACCAGGCGGCGCGGCAGGCGGCGCGAGCGGGCTATGGGCTGGACCTGGCCGAAAACCAGCGGGGCTGCGTGAGCATGCGGCTCCAGGCTAGGGCGCCCCACATCCAGTAGGGCAAACACGGGCAATGAGTTGCGCGTGGGATGACCAACTCAAGAGATCGTCGAATTCACCCAGGGGATTATCGGATTGGGTCGGCGGGCGGCTCACATAGAACCGGTCACTGTCGAGGTTGTCCGCTTCGTCCGCAGCATTGGGTGGGGCCAGGGTGCTGCCGCTGACATTCTGGGCACCCCAGCCATTCGGGCCATGTGACACCAGTATGAAAATGACCTGGTCGGCGACCAGCGGAGGCGTGCAGGTGCGGTCGGTGCAAACCTGTAGCGGGTCGAATCCGCCTGGATTCGGGCTGGAAGCAGTGAATCCACCGCTACTGTCGATGAAGTTTCTGACTACGGCGTAGCGCAGCCGGTTTCCCCAGGCATCCTGCGCCGCTGTACCAAGATCCACCCAGGGGTATCCCCCTCTATATTCCGTACATTGCGTAGCAGACTCCCGGTTTTCACGACCATCCCCATCCGTGTCGGGACAGGGAAGATATCGCGAGCCGATGCCGGTTGAGTGGGTCATGGCATAGCCGTACAGCGCATCACGGGCTTCTTCCAGGATTTTCTTGGTTTCTGCCACCCGCCTCGCCTGAATCTGTGCCGACAGGGGCACCGCCAGTCCGCCAATCAGGATCGTGATGATGATCAGCACGATGGCCATCTCGATGAGCGTAAAACCCTGGTGATGTTTCATGGGGCGGGGGTCTCGTTGGGTGCGGGCAGTACCTGATAGGGTTCGTAGGTCTTGCCGTCGGCACGGATCTGGCCGGGTTTGAGTCCAGCGGGGCCGGTGGCGCCAACCTGCGCGCGGCCATTGACCCAGCGGGTGGATTGTCCGTCCGAGCGCACGACCACGCCATCGAATCGCAGGGGCGGAACGGCGGCGGGCTGGGCGGACGGGTCACGCGCGGTGGGTCGGGCGCGCATCTGTTCGAGCTGGGCCCGCTGCATGGGCGTGTAGAAAAGTCGGCCGGGTTCGGGCGTGGCCAGCGCAGGTGCGGTGGCCAGGCACAGAACCAGGGTAAAGATCAGGCGAGTCATGGGGTTCCCCCTGTCGTCAGGGTATACCAGACCAGCTCGCATTCGGCCTCGAGGGCGGGATCGGCCGACAGAACGTCGCCCGCTCCGAGTGGACGGGCCAGCGTGCAGCGTTCCACCCTTACCACGCCCGGCGTGCGGGCACGCAGGGCATCGAGAAAACGCGTCAGGTCGGTTTCCACCAGCAGGGGCATTTTCACGGTCATGCGCGTGAGCTGGAGCGGCAGGCCGGCTGCCAGCGCGGCGGGCGCGGGCGCTCGCGGAGACAGTGTGTAGGTGAGGCCGTACAGACCCGTTTCACGGTTGGCGAGTTGCACGGCCTCGATCCAGGCCAGGCGGTTTTCCTCGCCAATGAAGCCGCGCGCAACCAGCGCACGGTAGGCGTCGATATGGGCGTCGATCATCCGCGCTTCATGCTGTCCCTGGCGCTGCCGGGTCTGGGCGGCAGACAGCGCGGCGCGCTGCGATTCCACGCTGGCGAGTGCGCGTGCATCGAGCTGCAGGCTCCAGACGACACCAGCCACGGCGGCGATCAACACCGTCAGCAGCAGGATCAGCGGGGCGCGCAAGGCGGCAAGAGGCGGCAGGGTCATGGCTGGTCCACCTCGATGTGCAGCTTGAACCGGGTGGCATCCGGTTGCGATTCGTTGAGGGTTTCGCCGCGCAGGGTGGCGGTGGGGGCGGTGTCGACCGGGCTTTCCCGTTTTTCCGCGCTGTGGATGCCGGGCTGGGCAGCCAGCTGGGCAACGAAGCTGTCGATGCGGGCCATGGCCGCACGGAAGTTGCCGTCGAACCGGGCAAGCCGTGCCTCCAGGTCGATTCCGGCGCGACCCGCGCCGGCTGTATCGAACGTGAGCGAGAGCAGGACGATATCGGGGTGGTCGGTCAGCGCCTGGCTCAGGGGCGGATACAGGGCGGCAATGTTGAATGGCGGGCGTTGCAGTTGCGCCGACAGGTCGAGTGTGCGGGCCAGGTCGCCGGGGCGGGTGGCCAGCGTGGGAAATTGCTGCACGAGGGCCGTGTGGGCCACGTCGGCCCGGTGAACCTGGGCTTCGATGCGGGCTGCTTCATCGAGATGGCTGCGGGACTGCAACCACAATGCACCCGTCAGGGTGAGCCCGGCAAAGGCGATGCCGCCGGCCGCCATGTGCAGGCCACGCCGCCAGCGAAACAGGGTGTGGGCCTGCAGCAGTTCGGGTGGTGCCAGGTTCAGCAACAGGGGTTCGCCTGCCTGCGCGGCCAGTGGCGCAAGCTCGGGCGTGGCGGCGAGAAAATCATCCGGTATCCGCAAGGCGGCGGCGAGCGTCGGCAGGTCGATCAGCCGCGTGCTGAACGCGGGGTCCGCGTTGAGTGGTGCCTGGGCGCTGTCGAGCTGGCCGGCGGGATCGAACAGCACTACGTGCAGCCGTGCCTCGCGCGGCAGGATGCGCTGGCCGGTGAGATAGAGCTGGGTCTTGGCGATTTCGTCAGCGGCATTGCCGGGCACGGGCGTGGGTGTTTCGCCGCCGATCAGGCGCGAAAAGCGCAGCAGGCCATTGTGGTAGTAAGACAAGCGCAGCCGGTTGTTGAGCCGGTAAGCCAGCAGCGTATGCGGTTCCTGCACGCGCAGGGCAGCAAGCAGATGCTGGCAGGCCAGTGCCAGCGGGGCGATGCCGGCAAGCGGTACGCGGGCGCTGTCGAGCGCGGCCAGCCAGGGCGTGAGCCAGTCGGCATCGGTGAGGGCGGCGAGCAGGTAGCGGTCGTCGCGCCGGCCGGTGGTTTCGCGCGCCTGCCGCCAGGCACCG
>JBEQCD010000097.1:0-7833 GCA_041639515.1 Hydrogenophilales bacterium
GGTTGCTTCGCCAGACTTCAAATTAAAAGCAGCGAGCGTCTGCGGCGTTGCGAGCCTTGCGAAGGGAACGACCCTACGCTGCGACTCGCGCCTTGCAGCCATCTCGAATACGCAGCAACGTTTGACCCATTTATTCATTAACAGGCCCTCCATGCACAGCACCCTGTTCCTGATTTTGCGGCGCATGCGTGCGCCGCTGATCTTCCTGATCGTCAGCTATGCCGTGTCCATCCTCGGTCTGACGCTGATCCCGGGCGTGGACGCCGACGGCCGGCCGGCGCCGCCGATGGGATTCTTTCATGCCTTCTATTTCATCAGCTACACCGCCACCACCATCGGCTTCGGCGAAATTCCCATGGCGTTCAGCGACGCGCAGCGGGCGTGGACCATCGTCGCCATCTACCTCACCGTCATCGTCTGGCTCTACAGCATCGGCACCATCCTCGGCCTGCTGCAGGAACCCGCCCTGCAGCGCGCGATTCGCGCCAACCGTTTCGAAGCCCGGGTCAGGCGCCTGCGCCAGCCGTTCTACCTCATCGCCGGCTGCGGCGAGACCGGCGTCCTGCTACTGCAAGCGCTGGACAGCCGCAACCAGGAGGTGGTCGTGCTTGATATCGATCCCGAACGGATCAACGAGCTGGAGCTGGGCCAGTATCGACAGGATGTGCCTGCGCTCGCGGCGGACGCCCGCCTGCCGGAAAACCTGATCGCCGCCGGTCTGCACCATCCGCTCTGTGCCGGCGTAATCGCGCTGACCAACGACGACGCGGTCAACCTCAGCGTGGCGGTGACCACCAAGCTGCTGCGCCCCGAACTGCCGATCCTGTGTCGGGCCGACCTGCTGGAAACCGCTGCCAACATGGAGTCATTCGGGGTCGTGGACGTGGTGAACGCCTTCGAAATATTCGGCGAGCACCTCGGTATCGCGATCAACAATCCGGGCCATCACCTGCTCTACCAGTGGCTCACCGGTGTGCCCGGCGAACCGCTGGCGATGCCGATGGAACCGCCGCGCGGGACGTGGCTGGTGTGCGGCTACGGCCGTTTCGGCCAGGCGGTCGCACGTCACCTGGACAAGCAAGGCATCCAGCTGGTGGTGGTGGACGAACACCCGCCCGCAGGCTACGAACACGCCGTCACCGGCCGCGGCACCGAAGCGCACACCCTGCTGGAGGCCGGCATCGAACAGGCCGTCGGCATCGTCGCCGGCACGCACGACGACATCAACAATCTGTCCATCGCCATGACGGCACGCCAGCTCAAACCCGGGCTGTTCATCGTGCTGCGGCAGAACCGCTACGCCAACGCCGCGCTGTTCCAGCGTTTTGCCGCCCAGGCCACCATGCAGCCGTCCAGCATCGTGGCGCATGAATTTCTCTCGCTGCTTACCACGCCGCTGCTGCCGCGTTTTTTTAGCCTGGCGCTGCATCAGGGTGATGCCTGGGCCGATGTCGCGCTCAGCCGCATCGCCGCCGTGGTGGGCGATACCGTGCCCGAGGTGTGGGTCAGGGAACTGTCGAAAACCGGCACCCTGGCGATCTGGCAAGCGTTGAACGAAGGCCGTGCCGTCCACCTTGGCGACCTACTGCGCAGCCCGTCCGACCGCAACGCGCAACTGGCCTGCGTGCCCCTGCTGCTCAAGCGTGGCAACGAGGAAATCCTGGTGCCGGACAACGAGTTGCCGCTGATGGACGGCGACCGCATCCTGTTCTGCGGCGAATCGAACACGCGCCTGCAACAGGCGCTGGGGCTGCAGGATTACAGCATGCTGGACTACCTGCTCACCGGCAATCAGGCGCCGGGCGGCCTGGTCTGGCGCAAGCTGGCGGGGCACGGCAAGGCCTGAGCGGGCCGCGAATCACCCGCGTGGCTGACCGTAACGATCCAGATCGATACCTGCAGACGCTGTCCAACATCGCCGGCGACAAGACCAACACCATTGTTTTACCGATGCCGGGCGAGTTGATGAACCTGTTCACGCACAGCCAGAAAGCAGGCGAATAGCGGCCCGGATGCCCCGCTGACCGTCACCGAAAGCGTTGCCGGCATGCGCTTGCTGGTGGATGATTTCAGCCTCGACCAGAGCGGCCATTTCCTGCGCTACAACGGCACCGAAATTCCCTGGTAAGGACCGCGCGTCACCGTTCGAACACCAGGCTTTCCGACGTTGCGCCAAGTTCGGTCAGGGCCGCGTTGACGGCGTCCATGAAAGGCGGCGGACCGCAGACATAGAAGCGTTGATCGAAGTCCGTGACGGTCTCCTGCAAATAGGCCCGGTCGACGCGCCGATGCGCGTACCCGGGCGCCTCGACGCCGGTGCAAAGAAGCCGGCAGCGTTCCCCCAGCAGATGCCGCAACTCCTTTTCGCAGATCACGTCGCGCGGGCTCTTATTGGAAAAAATCAGGGTCTGCCGCTCCAGCTCGTCCCGCTGCGCCAGATCGCGCAGGATGGCCAGAAACGGCGTGATGCCGGCGCCGCCGGCGATGAACACGCCAGGGCCCTGGTAGCTGATGGTGCCGAAGGGTTCCGACATCAGCAGTTCAGCGCCGGGTTCCAGCTGGTGCAGCAAGCGGGTCACGCCGTCAGCGTGATCCGCATAGCCCTTGATGGTGAATTCCAGCACCCGGTCGGCGGCCAGGCTGGTGGGCGTGAATGGCCGGCCTTGTTCGATCAGGCCCGGCCGGTTGATCGCCAGCTCCAGCCCCTGTCCGGGCACGATGGAGAACCCTGCCGGCTTGCTGACGATGAAGTGCTTCACATCATGGGTGACGAACTGGCTCATGAGAAGGGTGACGGTGGTGTTCATGGAGACTCCTCGGCTGATGGGATGGCTTTCATCTTAGACAACCGGGCACGCACGTTCAGCGATGGCTTGCGCGACCTCGATGCCGCTTCAAACTCGGCGCGCGATGTGCCGGGTTTGAGGTTATTCGGCATAATGCACTCCCCGTAAATGCCACCCATCGGCCTCGTGACACAGAGGCCGAATCTTTTTGCAGGTCGAACCATGCTGCCCTCCATCGAACACCGCCTCGCCGCCGAGATTGCGGCCAAACCCGCGCAGGTTGCCGCTGCCGTCGCCCTGCTGGACGAGGGCGCGACCGTGCCCTTCATCTCGCGCTACCGCAAGGAAGCGACCGGCGGTCTGGACGACACGCAGCTGCGCCTGCTGGAAGACCGGCTGGGCTATCTGCGCGAGCTGGAAGCGCGCCGCGCCGCGATCATCGAATCGATCAACGGCCAGGGCAAGATGACGCCGGCGCTGCTGAAAGCGATTTCCCTCGCCCCGGACAAGACGCAGCTGGAAGACCTTTACCTGCCCTACAAACAGAAGCGTCGCACCAAGGCGCAGATCGCGCTGGAAGCGGGGCTGGAGCCATTGGCAGACGCTCTGCTGGCCAACCCGCTGCTGAATCCGGACGCGGAAGCCGTCAAATACCTGCGCGAGCCGTTCACCAGCGAACAGGGCGACAACCCCGGTGTGGCCGATGCGAAGGCCGCACTCGACGGCGCGCGGCAGATCCTGATGGAGCGCTTCGCCGAAGATGCGGGCCTGCTGCAATCGCTGCGCGAATACGTGCAGGAACACGGCGTGGTCGAATCGAAAGTGCTGGAAGGCAAGCAAGACGCGGCGGAGAAGTACGCCGACTATTTCGACTATGCCGAACCGCTCGCCGCCCTGCCCTCGCACCGCGCGCTGGCCGTGTTTCGCGGCCGCCGCGAAGACCTGCTCGACGTGCGCCTGCGGCTCGACAGTGAAGAAGAAAAACCCGGCTGGAGTGCGCCGCCCAATCCCTGCGAAGCGCGTATCGCCGGCCGCTTCGGCATCCAGGATCAGGGCCGCGCCGCCGATCGCTGGCTGGTGGACAGCGTGCGTTTCGCCTGGCGCGTCAAGCTGTCGATGCATCTGGAAACCGAGCTGATGACCGCGCTGCGCAGCCGCGCCGAAACCGAGGCCATCCACGTCTTCGCGCGCAACCTCAAGGACCTGCTGCTGGCCGCGCCCGCCGGGCCGCGCGCTACCCTGGGGCTCGACCCCGGCATCCGCACCGGGGTGAAAGTGGCGGTGGTGGACGAGACCGGCAAAGTCGTCGACACCGCAGTGATCTACCCGCACCAGCCGAAAAACGACTGGGACGGTTCGCTGCACACCCTTGCCAAACTGGCCGAGAAACACAAAGTGTCAGTGATCTCCATCGGCAACGGCACAGCCTCGCGCGAGACCGACAAGCTGGCGCGTGACCTGATCAAGCTGCGCCCCGAACTCAAGCTGACCAGCGTGGTGGTGTCCGAGGCCGGCGCCTCGGTGTATTCCGCGTCCGAATTCGCCTCGCGCGAACTGCCCGACATGGACGTTTCGCTGCGCGGCGCGGTCTCCATCGCGCGCCGCCTGCAGGACCCGCTGGCCGAACTGGTGAAGATCGACCCCAAGTCGATCGGCGTCGGCCAGTACCAGCACGACGTCAGCCAGTTTCAGCTGGCGCGCTCGCTCGATGCGGTGGTGGAGGATTGCGTCAACGCCGTCGGCGTCGATGTCAACACGGCGTCGGTGCCCTTGCTCGCGCGCGTATCGGGGCTGTCCAGCAGCGTGGCGCAGGCGATCGTCACCCACCGCGACTCGAAAGGTAAATTCGCCAGCCGGGCGCAGCTGCGCGACGTGCCGCGCCTGGGCGACAAGACCTTCGAGCAGGCCGCCGGATTTTTGCGCATCATGGACGGCGCCGATCCGCTCGACGCCTCCGCCGTCCACCCCGAATCGTATCCGCTGGTGCAAGCGATCCTTGCCGACATCAAGCAGGATTTGAAATCGGTCATCGGTAACAGCAGCCTGCTGAAATCGCTCAATCCGGTCCAATACGCCAGCGAGAAATTCGGCCTCCCCACCATCACCGACATCCTCAAGGAACTCGAAAAACCCGGCCGCGACCCGCGCCCCGAGTTCACCATGGCAAGCTTCAGGGAAGGCGTGGAAAAACTCGCCGACCTCAAGCCCGACATGATCCTGGAAGGCGTCGTCACCAACGTCGCCGCGTTCGGCGCGTTCGTCGACATCGGCGTGCACCAGGACGGCCTGGTCCACATCTCCGCGCTGTCCAACAGCTTTGTCAAAGACCCGCACAGCGTGGTCAAGGCCGGCCAGATCGTGAAAGTCAAAGTGCTGGAAGTGGACGAGAAGCGCAAACGCATCGCGCTGACGATGCGGATGTCGAATTCAGCGGAACAGACGGCAGCCAGGCCCGATGCCGCCCAGCGGCCACAGCGCGACAGTCGCGCGCTGACCAAACCAGCAGGCGGCAAACCGAACCGTGCACCCACTGCAGCGCCGATGGGCGGCGCCATGGCGGCAGCGTTTTCGAAGTTGAAGGGATAAAGCCCGTTTACAGGAAGGCAAGGCACAAAGCCTGACGCCCAAGCCCCGAGAAGAAGCCGTTCAATGTGCGCCAGGCCGGCCTGCTGCCGTCAGCGCGGCGCGCCCGGCGGCATCGCATCGTTGGCCTCGATGCCGTAGGGCTCGAAGTCGTATGTTTCCGGCTTGATCAAGCGAATGCGGTCGTCGAGATCGGGCACACCGGGACTGACCGGCACGGGAACCCCCACCTTGGCATCGATCGCCTGCTCCACGCGGTCCCAGTCGACCGGCGCGTCGTGCATTGTCAGCGCATCCATCGCCTCTACAAGCAGGCTGCCCGGATCGTCGGGATACCCGTCCACAGGCTCGAACACGCTCAGATAAAGCTGATCGTCCCGGTTTCCCACTCTCACCGGCTGATTGATGATCCTCACCGGGGTGCCGACCGCCACCTCCGGAAACAGATAGGCAGCATGCTCGGGATACAGATGGAGGCAGCCATGGCTCACGCGCATGCCCACGCCCCAGGGACGGTTGGTGCCGTGGATGAAAATTTGTGCAAACCCGGTTTCCATGGCGAGCATGCCCATGGGGTTGGTCGGGCCGGGCGGGAAATAGTCCGGAAAATCAGGCTCACCCTGGCTGCGTTGTTCTTCCTGAATGCTTTTGGGAACGAACCAGGCAGGATCCTTGGTCTTGCTGATGATGCGGGTTGCGCCCAAAGGCGTCGGCCAACCGGGGCGTGCAATCCCCAGCGGAAACGTCACCACCGTCGCCGGCTCCTTGGCCTTGGGACGGGGGAAATAGTAAAGTCGTCGCTGCGGGATATTCACAACGATGCCCGCCCACGGCCTGGGCGGCAGAATGAACTCGGTGGGCACGACAATCCGCCTCCCCGCGCCCGGCAGCCAGATCGAAACCCCGGGATTGGCGACGGTGATCTCCTCATAACCGAGGTCGAAATGACGCGCGATGTCCAGCAGGGTGTTGCGGGAATCGACAGTCACCACCTGAAGTTCACCGACCATATTGCTGCCGTCGGTGGGCAACACAAACGTCATGCCCCGCGCAGAAACAGACCAACCGACAAGCAGCACCAAAACATGCAAACCAAAAGCCAGTCGCGCCGCCGCTGTAAAAATCGAATGGAAGGTCATTTGTTTCATATGCCCATCAGGTGGATGCTCAAGCAGGTTACCAGCGCCTTGCTGGTCGCCTGCATGCTGGGAGCGCCCGTGCTGTCCTGGGCGAGCAGTCGCCTGCCCTGGGTCGAGGTCGATACCCGGATGCTGACCCTGACGGTTTTCTCCGCAGAAAACCAGATCCTGGCGCGTTTCAACAACATTTCCATTGGCAGCGGAGGCACCGCAGAAATCCACCGCCGCGGCGACGAAACCACGCCGTTGGGCGTTTACCGCATCGCCTGGATCGACCGCCAAAGCCGTTTCGGCACGTTTTACGGCATCGATTATCCTTCAGCGGAGATTGCCCGCCGCGCCCATGCCGAGGGCATCATCAGCCTCAGGGAGCGGAACAGCATCCTCACGGCCCTGCAACACCATCGCATTCCCCCTTCGCACACCCCGCTGGGCGGCCGGCTGGGCATCCACGGTCTGGGGCGAGGCGACCCCGACATTCACAAGACGGTCAACTGGACCAACGGTTGCGTGGCACTCAGCAACCCGCAAATCCGCCAGCTGTCGCGCTGGATGCACATCGGCACCCGGGTGGTGATCCGCTGAAACCGGGCGTCAACGGGCAGACAATGCCCGGGCACCGCGCTCCCGCCCTCACCGTGCAAGGACTATTTCTGCATCGTCTTCTTGAACATGCGGTCGATTTTTTCGGCCAACTGCTCGACTTCTGCTTTTGCCGCATCGGCCGTCGATTTAGCCTCGTTGGCCGTCGCCTGGGCGCTCGCCGCAGTTGCATTCGCCTGGTCGGCCTTTTGCCCGGCCTGAGCGGCGTCCGCCTTGGCGGCAAGTGCGTTGGCATTGGCTTCATTCGCCATGCGCACCCCCTCGTCGGCGGTGCTTTGGGCCCGGGTCACTGTATCGGTCGAGGCGCACCCGCCCAGCACAGAAACAAGAAAAATCGACGTACCCAGAATGGAAAGTGTTTTGTACTGACCCATTTTTTGCATGTGATTGCTCCCGAAATAAAAGTTGAATGAAACGCCGCACGACCGTGAACTCCACCCCGCCATCCCCATGCTGCAAGGTTCATCCAGCATGCGGATGGCGGAATTTCACCCACGTCGGCCCGGCGTTTCAATCTAGGCGAGATTGAACGAAAAGTTAAGGATTCCCCGGTTTTTCTGGCGTTTTGGGCAATGTGATCGGGTTGAGACCGACCTCCAGCACGACCACGACGGATTGCACCATGGCGGCAGCGTTTGACGGGTGATCGGGCATCCGGCCGTTTTTCGAACCACACACGGCAGGCCGTGCTTACCGTAACCCCTGCCGTCGGTCCCGATTGA
>JBEQCD010000098.1:0-7698 GCA_041639515.1 Hydrogenophilales bacterium
GATGATGCGCCGCATCTCGCCGCGCGCCTGGCGCTGAAGCCCGGCGACCGCGTGCGCACCACGCTCGACGCGGGCCTGCAGCGGCGTGTGCAGGCCGCGCTCGCTTCGCAGCTCGCCACGCTGGAAGCCGAAGACGTGGAAGACGGCGCGGTGCTGGTGCTCGACAACGCCAGCGGCGATGTGCTCGCGTATGTCGGCAGCCGGCGTGGCGTGCGCCAGCAGTTCGTCGACGGCGTGCGCGCACCGCGCCAGGCCGGCTCCACGCTCAAGCCCTTTCTCTACGCGCTGGCCATCGAGCAGGGGGTGCTCACGGCTGCATCGCAACTCGACGACAGTGCCGTCGCCGTCACCACGCCGTCCGGGCAATACGTGCCGCAGAACTACGACCGCCGCTTTCGCGGCCGGGTGAGCGTACGCACCGCGCTCGCCGGCAGTCTGAATGTGCCGGCCGTGCGCACGCTGCTGCTGATGGGGCTCGACCCCTTTCATGACCTGTTGCGCACGCTGGGTCTGCCGCTCGCACAGGAAGCCGATTTTTACGGCTACGCGCTTGCGCTGGGTTCGCCCGAGGTTGATCTGTGGTCGTTGACCAACGCCTATCGCACGCTGGCTAATGGCGGCCGTGCCGGCAACGCGCATCTGCTGCCGCAGCGTGCATCGGCAGGCGTGCGCGCCATCGATCCGGCCGCTGCCTTCATCGTCTCCGACATCCTCGCCGACCGGGCCGCGCGCAGCGTGACCTTCGGCCTGGAAAACCCGCTCGCCACGCCGTTCTGGAGTGCGGTCAAGACCGGCACCAGCAAGGACATGCGCGACAACTGGTGCGTGGGGTATTCGCGCCGCGTCACGGTGGGCGTGTGGGTGGGCAACTTCGACGGCCGGCCGATGCGCGGCGTGTCGGGCGTGACGGGGGCCGCGCCGGTGTGGCTGGACGTGATGCAGATGCTGCCGCCGGCCGGGGGCGGTGCGCCTGTTCCGCCTTCAGGCGTGGTTCGCCAGCAGGGTGAATGGCTGACAGCGGGGTCGTCCCTGCCTCGCAGCGGCAGCGTGCTGCCGGCATCGCGCATTGCCTATCCCGGCGATGGGGCCATCCTCGCGCTCGATCCGGACATTCCGGATGACATGCAGCGGATCTACCTCGAAGCCACGGCGGGTGATCGCGCGGCATTCTATATCGATGGTCAGCGACTCGGGGCAGCGAGCCAGCCCTTACCCTGGACACCCGTGGCCGGGCCACATCTGCTTGAACTCCGTGCCGAGCGGGATGGCAGGGTGCTCGACAGCGTGCGGTTCCAGGTACGGGGGTAGCTGGTGACGAAAAAACCGGCAGCAGGGCTGCCGGTGGGTGAGACTCAATCGTCGCGGCCGTGACGGCGATGATCGCGGCGGTCGTCACGCCGGTCGTGCCGCTTGTCATGCCGCCAGTCACGCCGGTCCTCACGCCAGTCGCGGCGATCATCCCAGCCGTGATGGCGCGAGTGATAGACATGCGTGACATGACGAGGTGGCAATACGATCACCGGGCCGGGACGGTGGTAGCTGTGCGTCCAGTAACGGTGTCCCCCGCTTTCGTACAGGATGCGGAAACCATCGTGGTGGCGGCTGCCGAACGAGATGACGAAATTGGGTTCGACCGAGATCACACGGCCATGACGATAGCCATGGTCGTAGTCGGCCAGGGCGCTGCCGGAAGCAGCCAGCAGGCTGGCTGCAAGGATGAGGGTGCGTAACATGGCATTTTCCTTTCGTGGTTCGCTTAATCGTTCCAGTCGTTGCGGCTGTTCTTCCAGCCACCCTGCGTGTCCGCAACCGTGAAGCTCACGTTCAGCGCAAGCCATTTGCCGGGGTCGTAGGGCAGACGGGTGCTGTATTCGCGGCCTTCGTAGGTGTAGCGGACGTCATAGCCCGAGACGACCTGGCGGAAGTTGTCGTGTACCTGACAGCGTTCAACCTGGCGCGGGCGCGATTCGTAGCGACGGTCGCCGTCCTTCCAGCGGTCACCGACGACGGCACCGGTGGCGGCACCCACCGCAGCAGCGGCGACCTTGCCGTTGCCCTTGCCGACAGTGGAGCCGAGCAGGCCGCCGGCGATGGCACCGAGGATGGCCCCGCCAGTGTTGTTGCCTTCACGCACCGTGGTGCGTTCGTAGCCGACCGTTTCGGTCCAGCATTCGCGGCGCGGCTCGTTGATGGTGTCGTAGACCGGGGTGCTCGACAGCACCCGGGCCTGGGTGACGAAGCCATCGCCATCGCCGCGGGGGCCGGCGTGGGCGCTGCCAACGGCAACAAGGCCAGCGATCAGGGCAGCGGTAAGTTGGGTGGGGCGTGTGTTCATGCTGACTCTCCTCTTGGGTTGCTGCATTCAGCGGCGGCGGTGCCGATCGTCATCGTCATCGTCACGGTCGTCGCGTTTCTGCTTGCGACGTTCGTAGCCGGTGCCATAGTCGTCGTCATCGTCGTCGTCGCGCCTCAGGCTGCGACGGTCATCGTGGCGGTTGTCGCGACGGTAGTCGCGGTCGTCGTTACGGTCTTTCTTGACCAGGATGATCAGACCTTGCGGAAAGTCAGGCGTAGCATGGGCCGGGGCGGCAAGCGCCAGGGCCAATGCTGCGATTCCGAAAATGCCGTAATGCCGAGTGTTCATCCTTGTCTCCGTTCCGGTGGTCGCGTGGTTCGCTTCCACGCTTTGCAGTGTGGGTGAGGAAAGTAAGCGCGATGTTTCACGCAAGAGGGATTTTGTAACACTGTGTAACAGCCTGGCCAACCCCGAATCACTACGGCGGCCTGCTGCTATATTTGGCCGCATGGAAAAAGACCTGATCTACGTCACCGACGACGATCCCGGTATCCGCGAGCTCGTCGCCGAATACCTGCAGGGGCAGGGGTATGCGGTGGCAACTGCGGAGGATGCGAAGTCGCTCGATGCCCTGCTGGCGCAGGGCCTGCCGCAGCTGCTGGTGCTCGACTGGATGATGCCTGGCGAGGACGGCTTGTCGGTTGCCCGCCGCCTGCGCGCCCAGCCGGGTTTTCCGCCCATCATCATGCTGTCGGCGAGGGGCGAGGATATCGACCGCATCATCGGCCTAGAAGTCGGTGCGGACGATTACCTGCCCAAGCCGTTCAACCCGCGTGAGTTGCTGGCGCGCATCCGTGCCGTGATGCGCCGTCACGCCGGTGGCCCGGCGGTGGCCGAGCCGCTGGCCGAAGCTGCCCGGCTGGCCAAATTCGGCCCCTTCGTGGTCAACCTCGACGCCCGCACGCTATCCCGTGACGGTGCGGACATCACGCTCACCACCGGCGAGTACGAATTGCTGGAAATCTTCGTCACCCACGCCAACCGCGCGCTCAGCCGGGACTGGCTGATGGACCAGCTGCGCGGTTTCGAGCGCGATCCCTTTGACCGCAGCATCGACGTGCGCGTCAACCGCCTGCGCAAGAAGATCGAGGACGATCCGGCCAATCCGGCCTACATCCGCACGCAGCGCGGCCAGGGCTATCTGTTCATTCCGCAGGGAAAAACTTGAGATCGCTTGCTGCCTCGCTGTTTGCGCGCACCGCAATCACGCTCGCAGTCGCCTTCGTCGTGTTCCAGGCGGCGGCGAGCTGGGTGGTCTATCGCACGCTGATCGTGCCGGTGGCCGAACGTTCGGCCGACGACCTTGCCGGACTGATCGTGCTGTCGGCCCAGACCTGGGTGGAATTGCCGCCGGAAACCCGCGCCGCCTTTGAACGGGAACTGGCGCGCCGTCACGGGCTTCGCCTCACCACCGTCGCGGTGGTGGCAACGGCCGAGGCCCCACAGTTTGCTTTCCGCACCCAGATCGAATCCGCGCTGTCGCGTCGTCTGCGCGAGAACGTGCGCCTGCGTGGCCAGCCGGGCACGCCTTCGGTCTGGCTCGACATTCCTGTGGGTGGCCACGCGCTGAAGGCCGGGTTCTTCCCGGATCGCTATGCCGTCAAGCCACCGCTTGCGGCGATTGCCGTGGTGGCGGTGGGCGCGTTCCTGAGCCTGCTCACGGCCCTGCTGCTGGTGCGGCGCATCACCGTGCCACTGGCCCGTGCCTCGCGCGCTGCCCGCCAGGTCGGCGCCGGCCAGTTGCCCGAACCCCTGCCGGAAACCGGGCCGGCGGAACTGGCTGAACTCGCCCGTCGCTTCAACCGCATGGCGGCCGAGGTGCGCGACCTGCTCGACAACCGCACCACGCTGCTCGCCGGCATTTCGCATGATCTGCGCACGCCGATGACGCGCCTGCAACTCAATCTGGAAATGCTGCGCGACGACCCGAAGCCTGCCCGCATCGACAAGGCAGTGGCGGATCTCGCCGACATGAACAAGCTGATTTCAGGCTATCTGGAACTGGCGCGCACCACCCAGGCCGAGGCGAAATCGCGTGTCGATCTGGCGGCGTGGCTGGCTGAACAGGCGCAGGCGCTTGACGTCTCCTGGCCGGGGGCGGACACCTGCATGGTTGACGCCGGACCGCTGGCCCTGCGGCAGATCGTCGCCAATCTCGTCCAGAACGCGCAGCGCTACGGCGGTGGGTCGGTGGAGATGGCGCTCGAATGCTCGCCGCAGCTTGCGCGCATCGTCGTGCGCGACGACGGCCCGGGCATCCCGGAAGACCAGCTGGATAAAGTGTTCCGGCCGTTCTATCGGCTGGAAGCGTCGCGCGCGCAGGCAACCGGCGGCACCGGCCTGGGGCTGGCGATCGTGCGGCAACTGGCGGAAACGAACGGATGGAAAGTGACGCTGGCGAATCGTCCGCAGGGCGGGCTGGAGGCCGGGCTGGACATTCGCCGTTAGGGTCGAGGCGGCTGGGTACGACGGTTTCGGTCGTGCCTTCCTCCGAAGCGGGGAGGGCGCGCGGGCGGATCAGGCGGTGGCAGCCGGCAGGCGACGCAGCACGCGGAATTCGACGAACAGCAGGGTGAGGCTGAACATGGCCATGCGGCCCGTGCTGCCGTTGAACAGCCCGAACGGCGAACGGGTGAGGCTGAGGCTCACGTTGGTACGTTGACTCAGTTGCATCACACAGCGGGCTGGCGGGCGAACAGCGAGAATTGCACGAACAGCAGCGACAGGCTGGTGAGGCTCATGCGTTCGGTCTGGCCGTGGAACCACGCGAAGGGCGAGGCGGAGAGTTCGAGGACCAGCTGGTTTTTGCCGAATTGCAGTTTCATGATGTTCTCCGTGCAACGAGGGGGGGTTGCCTGGATACTTGCAACGCGTGTGCCACCCAGGTGAGGTAGGGCGAGCCGCAAAAAAACCAATTGAAAACAATGGCTTGTGTGCATGCTCGCCCGGTGCGGGGTGACGCGCTACGGCAGCGTCTGACGGAAAACCGACAATGGTCGTCGGCGGGCGGACACCCGGGTGGGTAGGGGTAGAATCCCGGCTTTCCGGTTTTGGGCGGGCGCGTCTTCCGCGCCGCATTCCCTGCATGATCCTCCTCAAGAACCTCAGCCTGCGGCGCAGCGCCAAGGTGCTGCTCGACAACGCTTCGGTGTCGATCAATCCCGGCGAAAAGGTCGGCCTCGTCGGCCGCAACGGTGCCGGCAAATCCAGCCTGTTCGCGCTGTTGAACGGCTGCCTGCACGAGGACAAGGGCGATTTCTCCATGCCGTCGCAGTGGCGCATGGCGCAGGTGGCGCAGGACATGCCGGAGACCGCCGAATCCGCGACCGATTTCGTCATCGCCGGCGATACCGCGCTGGCCGAGGCGCAGCGCGAAGTGGACGCCGCCGAGGCCAGCGACGACGGCGAGCGCATGGCGCATGCCTACATGGCGCTGCACGACGCCGGCGCACACGACGCCCAGTCGCGCGCGCAGGCGCTGATCCTGGGCCTGGGTTTCCAGGTGCGCGAACTGGACCGGCCGGTGAACAGTTTCTCCGGCGGCTGGCGGATGCGCCTGCAGCTCGCCCGCGCGCTGATGTGCCCGTCCGATCTCTTGCTGCTCGACGAACCGACCAACCACCTCGACCTCGACGCGCTGGTGTGGCTGGAGGCCTGGTTGAAGAAATATCCCGGCACCATGCTGGTGATCAGCCACGACCGCGAATTCCTCGATGCGGTGACCAACGTCACCCTGCATATCGAAAACGGCCAGCTCACCCGCTACGGCGGCAACTACAGCACCTTCGAGGACATGCGCGCCGAGCAGATGGCGCTGCAGCAGGCGGCCTACGCCCGCCAGCAGGACAAGATCGCCCACCTGCAATCCTTCATCAATCGCTTCAAGGCCAAGGCCAGCAAGGCCAAGCAGGCGCAAAGCCGGGTCAAGGCGCTGGACCGCATGGAAAAGCTTGCGCCCATGCTGGCGAGCGCGGACTTCACGTTCGAATTCAAGGAGCCGCTCAACCTGCCCAACCCCATGCTCACCATCGACGACGCCAGCTTCGGTTATCCGCCGGCGGACGGCGCGGGCGCGCCCACGGTCATCGTGCGCGGTGTCAGCAAGTCGGTGTTCGCCGGCCAGCGCATCGGCATCCTGGGGGCCAACGGCCAGGGCAAGTCGACGCTGGTGAAGACCGTCGCGCGCGACCTCGCCGTCGTCGCCGGTGCCGTCACCGAGGGCAAGGGCCTCAACATCGGCTACTTCGCGCAGCAGGAGCTCGACGTGCTGCGCCCCGCCGACACACCGCTGGAACACATGATCCGGCTCGCGCGCGACACGATTGCCAACGGCGGGGCCGGCCAGTTCAGCAGCCGCGAGCAGGATCTGCGCAACTTCCTCGGCACCTTCAACTTCAGCGGCGACATGGTCAAGCAGGCCGTCGGCACCATGAGCGGCGGCGAAAAGGCGCGGCTGGTGCTGTGCATGCTGGTGTGGCAGCGCCCGAACCTGTTGCTGCTGGACGAGCCGACCAACCACCTCGACCTCGCCACCCGCGAAGCGCTTGCGATGGCCTTGAATGAATTCGAAGGCACGCTCATGCTGGTGAGCCACGACCGCGCCCTGCTGCGCTCGGTGTGCGACGAGTTCTGGCTGGTCAGCCGCGGCGGCGTCGAACCCTTCGACGGCGACCTGGACGACTACCAGCGTTACCTGCTGGAAGAAGGCAAGCGCGTGCGCGAAGAATTGAAGCAGGCAGGGAAGATGGCCGAAGTGCCTGTGGTCGAAGTGAAACCTGCGGCGGTGGCGGCGAAGAAGCCGGTATCCTCGGGCAGGATCAAATCGCTGAAGCAGAAACTGGAGAAGCTCGACAAAAGCATGGCCGCGCTGCAGGCAGAGAAGGCTTTACTCGAAGCGCGGCTGGGTGAAACGCTTTCCGTCGAGCAGATCACCGAAACCGGCAAGCAGCTTCAGCATGTGATTGACGAACTGGCGATTGAAGAGGGGGCGTGGCTGGAGGTGTCGGGGGAGATCGAGGCGCTGGAAGCCGCGAGCGCTTAGTAGCCGCTGAATCATGTGCTGTCATTGCGAGCGAAGCGAAGCAATCCAGTCTGTGGATTGGCGCGAAGCGCGACCGAGTTGTAGTGTCCTCAACAAGCCGCCGCCCGTTGGCCGGGGGTAGCCCGGCAGCTAGTTACTTTTCTTGTCTCGTCAAGAAAAGTAACCAAAAGAAGGCGACCCCGACATACCCGAATTCCCGAAGATCAAGCGCGTCGGATGGGCGGCAAAGAACTCGCCCCGCCTTCGATGTTTTTAATTGGTTTTTTGTGGGCGGGGCTCAGACAGCTTTGCCGCTGATCCA
>JBEQCD010000099.1:0-7681 GCA_041639515.1 Hydrogenophilales bacterium
GGTGGCACGCACAGCGTTCAGGACTCGGAGGCCGAAACGCTGTCTTTTGCCAGCATTGCCGAAGATGCCAGCCCGGTGGTGCGGCTGGTGCGTTCAACCCTCTACGACGCTCTCAAGGCGGGGGCTTCCGATATCCACCTGGAAACCGATGCGCGCGGGCTGACGGTCAAATATCGTATCGATGGTGTGCTCTCTCCTGTCGCCCAAGTGGCCGGCAGTGAAACCGCCGAGCAGGCCATCTCCCGGATCAAGGTCATGTCCGAACTCGATATTGCAGAGCGGCGCGTGCCACAGGATGGTCGCTTCAAGGTGGCGATACAGGGGCGCGAGGTCGATGTACGCGTCTCCATCATGCCCAGCGTGTTTGGTGAAGACGCCGTGCTGCGCATACTCGACCGCCAGGCGCTCACGGAAGAACTTTCGGGGTTAACGCTGGAAGGCCTGGGCTACGCGGGCACTGCCCTGGACCGGGTACGCAAGCTTGCGGCCGAGCCCTACGGCATGCTGCTGGTCACCGGTCCCACCGGGTCGGGCAAAACCACCACGCTCTACGCTGCGATCTCCGAGATCAACACCGGCCGCGACAAGATCGTGACCATCGAAGATCCGGTCGAATACCAGCTTGCCGGCGTATTGCAGATTCCGGTCAACGAAAAGAAAGGCCTCACCTTCGCGCGCGGCCTGCGTTCCATCCTGCGCCACGACCCGGACAAGATCATGGTCGGCGAAATCCGCGATGCCGACACCGCGCAGATTGCCGTGCAGTCGGCACTTACCGGCCATCTGGTATTCACCACCGTCCATGCCAACAATGTGTTTGATGTCATTGGCCGCTTCATCCACATGGGCGTCGATCCTTACAGTTTCGTCTCGGCCCTGAACGGCATCGTTGCCCAGCGACTGGTGCGGGTGAACTGCCCGCATTGTGTGGCACCTGTCGTGCCTTCGGATGAACTGCTGGCGGTTTCGAGCCTGAATCGTGACCACACCCGTGATTTCACCTTCCGGCAGGGCAGCGGTTGCGGCCATTGCCGGGGCAGCGGCTACAGAGGCCGGCGTGCTATCGCCGAAATCCTGTTGCTCACCGATGAACTGCGTGAACTCATCGTGGCCCGCGCGCCCATCGGCCAAATCAAGGAAGCCGCAGCGCGGGGCGGCACCCACAGCCTGCGCGAGGCGGCACTCGCACTGGTGAAATCGGGCGACACCACACTCGAGGAAATCAATCGTGTCACGCTGGTCGGCTGATTACCTGCGCATTGCCCTGGCACCGGGTGAGATCGCATTCGCGCGTGGCAGCCGGAAGCAGTCCTGGACTGCGGATACACCCGCCGCCAGCCTGTTGCCGGTGCTGGATGCCGCACTGGCTGAGCCCATCTGGAAGGCTGCCCGGGTGGAAGTGGTGCTGTCGCAGCATTTTGTTCGCCATGTGCTGACCCCGCCGCCGGGCAAGGCACTCTCACCGGATGAGGAAACGACACTGGTTACGGCCAGCCTGCATGATCTCTATGGCGATCTGGCGAAAAACTGGCGGGTGAGCGTGCACAGCCAGCCGCCTCATCTTGGTGTGCTGGGCGCAGCGGTCGATGGCGCGTTTGCAGGGGAGTTGGATGCCCTGCTCCAACGCCATGGCTTTCACCGGGTCCGGATTCTGCCGCTTGCTGCCATGGCCATCCGCCGGTTGCCCGCACACATGGCGGGATGGTGGCTGCTGGCCGAACCCGGCTGGGTCACGCTGCTGGGCGGCACGCCTTCGGGCTGGCTGCATGTATCGGGCATGCCAGCCGATGCCGGCTGGCAGGAACATCTCGCAGACTGGGTCGCGTATGAGGGTGATTGCTGTTCTGCGTCCATTCCGCCTGCCGCCTGGCTGCAAGCCGTGGGCGTAGGCAGCGTCGACACGCCGCGAGATGCCGTACTGCGCTGGCAGGTGCTGCCGCACGAAAACCAGATCAAGGGGGCTGCTGCTCTGCTGGCGGTGTGAACATGGCACGTCTGGATTTTGATTTTCATGCCCGCCCCCCCCACATCAGCCTCGTGGGCGTGGCACTGTTGCTGGCCGGTGGCCTGACTCTGGCCTGGAGCACGCTTGCCTGGCAGTCCGCGCGCGATGCCGGCTCTGGCCTCGCCATGCAGATTGCCGAACTGGAAACGGTGCGCCCCAGGGCGGCAGCCCGACCGACAGCAACGGACACGGCTGCCCGCGAGGCACAGGCCCGTATTGCTGCGCAGCTTGCCTACAGCTGGCAACCCGCCTTCGATGCACTTGCTGCCGCCCAGGACAAAACCATTGCACTGGTGGCACTGGATGCCAACCAGGCCAAGCTGCGCATCAGGCTCACAGCGGAGGCGCGTGCGCTCGAGGATGCCGTCGCCTGGATCGCCCGCTTGCAGTCGCAGGCCGGGGTACGCAACGCCGCTTTGGTGCAGCATGAGATCCTGTCCGATAGCCAGGAGCGCCCGGTGCGCTTCACTGTCACGCTGGAGCTGGACGCATGAATACCCTGATCTGGCAGGGTCGGCGCATCGTCCGTCGCATAGGTGCGGCGGGGATGATCGGATTGGCGTGTTTCCTCGCCGCATGGGCCCTCTTCATGGTGGAAACCCTGCCTGCCCGCTCACAGCTGGCAGAGCAGACACGGCATCTGGGCGAGCTGCGCACGCGCGCAGCTGATCAGGCTTCCCGCACGGTCCGCGTCGATCCGACACCCCGACCGCTTGCCGAATTGCCGCCCACGAGTGAAGCCGCCGAACAGATCGGTACGCTGGAACGGCTGGCCCGCGCGCATGGCATCAGTCTCGTGCGCGGACAGTACAGTGCCACCCCCCAGCCCGGAACCTCATACACACGATGGCAGATCATCCTGCCGGTGGAATCGTCTTACCCGGCGCTGCATGCCTGGCTGGCCACGCTGCTGGAGCGCATGCCGAATCTTGTGCTCGATGAGTTGAAACTGAAACGTGAACGCATCGAATCGGCCTCCCTGCAGGCCGAGGTCAGACTCAGCCTTTACGCCGAGGGGTCGCCATGAATGCGCAGCCCAGGCAGAAGCTGTTGTTCGGCCTGCTGGCAGGCGCGCTCGCCTGGTCGGGCTGGCTGGCGCTGAATGAACCCGCAGAAGACACCGGGCTTGTCGAAGTGGTGGAACCACGCGCCACGCCTGCCCGCAGTGAGGCTGCCGATGGCATGGCCGGCCTGTCCACGGTGACCCTTCCCGAAGCCCGCGTCCGTCTCGCGCATGCACGCAGCAATCTCTTCCCTGAGCAGACCTGGTACGTGCCCCCGCCGCCGCCGCCCCCCCCACCCTATATTCCGCCGCCCCCGCCCCAGGCCCCGCCCCTGCCCTTTGCCTACATGGGACGCTGGCTCGAAGCGGGCGAAACCACCTGGTATTTGAGCCGGGGGGGCACCCCCATCGCCGTGCGTGCCGGCCAGGTGGTCGATGGCGTATGGCGGCTCGACCCGCCGCGTGGCGGCAGCCTGCACTTTACCTACCTCCCGCTGAATCAGACGCGCAGCCTGCGCACAGGAGACTGAATTGCCTTTCCGTCCATATGCACTTCCGCTCGCCCTGCTTGCCCTGTCACTGGCCGGATGTGCGAATCCCGGCCTCAAGGAAGGTCGGGCACTCATCGCGGCGGGCCAGCCCGAAGCCGGCATCGCCCGCCTGCGCCAGGCACTGGCCGAAACGCCAGACAATCTTGAACTGAAAGCGACTTATCACACCCAGCGCGAGCGTCTCGCCAGCGAGTGGATGGTGCGCGCACAGTCCGATCTCGACGCCGGGCGTCTCGATGCGGCCGAGGTCGCGCTGCGGCGGGTACTCGAGATTCACCCGGAGAATCCTCGTGCCACCGCCCAGCTTGCCAACCTGGAACAGTCCCGCCAGCATGCCCGCGCGATGGAACGCGCCACCCAGGACCTGGCAGCAGGCCGGCTGGATGCAGCCGCGCAGGCGTCGCGCCTGGTGCTGGCCCAGTCACCCAATCATGCTGCTGCGTCGGCAGTATTGCGACAGGTCCAGGCGGCCCACGCCGCAGCTGAACTTGCGCCAAGGGAACTGGGTGCGGCCTATCAAAAGCGCATCACGCTGGAGTTCCGCGACGCGCCGCTGAAAAATGTATTTGATCTGATTTCGCGCCAGTCCGGGGTGAACTTCGTGTTCGACAAGGATGTGCGCCTGGAAACCCGCGCCACGCTCTACGCCCGCGACACACCGATAGCCGACGCCCTCGACATGCTGCTGCTGACTGGCCAGCTGGCGAAGAAGGTGGTCAACGCCAACACACTGCTGATCTATCCCGACCAGCCGCAGAAACAGAAGGCCTACCAGGAACTGATGGTCAAGAGCTTCTATCTGGGCAATGCCGATGCCAAGTCGACGATGGCCATGCTACGAACCCTGGTGAAGGCACGCGACCTGTATGTGGACGATCGCCTGAATCTGCTGGTGATGCGCGACACGCCCGAGGCGATCCGCCTGGCAGAAAAAATCATCGCCGTGCAGGATCTGGCCGAGCCGGAAGTGATGCTCGATGTGGAAGTGCTGGAAATCAAGCGCGGCCGCCTGATGGACCTGGGCGTGCAGTATCCCAGCCAGTTTTCGCTGCTGAATACCCTCACCACCAATACGGCATCCACCACGGGGGGCGTCATTGTCAATACGACCACGACGACACTTTCGCCCCTGCCGCTCACGCTGGAGAACCTGCGGGGCATCAACCGCGCACAGATCGCCATCAACAATCCGCAAGTCAACCTCAAGAAGGAAGACAGCGACGTCAACATTCTGGCCAACCCGCGCATCCGCGTGAAAAACCGGGAAAAAGCCAAGATCCACATTGGCGACAAGGTGCCGGTCATCACTTCCAACACCACCTCCACCGGTGTCGTCTCGGAATCGGTTTCGTATCTCGACGTGGGGCTCAAGCTCGACGTCGAACCGAATGTGCTGATGCGCGAGGACGTGCAGATCCGGGTCGGGCTGGAAGTATCGAACATCGTGCGGGAGATCCGCAGCAACAGCGGCACGCTCACCTATCAGATCGGCACACGCAACGCCGGTACCACCCTGAGGCTGAAAGACGGAGAAACCCAGGTATTGGCGGGACTGATTTCAGACGAGGATCGCACTGCGGCCAGCCGGGTGCCCGGGCTGGGTGATCTGCCGCTGATTGGCCGGCTGTTTTCCAGCCAGCGCGATGAACGCAGCAAGACCGAAATCGTTCTGCTCATCACCCCACGCGTGCTGCGCAGCACCCAGGCGCAGCAGCCGGCCCTGACCGAATTCCGCAGCGGCACGGACAGCACCATCGGCGGCCTGCCCATCAGCAGTGGCCGACCGGGTCTGCCTGCACCGCAGAACCCCGCGCAGCCGGATGATCCGCTGGCTGCCTTGCCGTCTGCCCCCCAGGCAGATGAACCGGCTGTTCCAGCTGAGGCCTCCCCGGTGCCAGTCGTGCCGGGGCTGCCCAACGCGCGACCCTTTGCAGGCAACGAATGAAATCCCGGGCACGTGGATTCACCCTGATCGAGCTCATGATCGTGATGGCAATTCTGGCCCTGCTGGCCAGTGTGGCCGTACCGTTTGGGCAACTGGTGCAGCAGCGCCAGAAGGAAACCGAACTGCGTGAATCCCTGCGGCAGATACGCAATGCACTCGACGCTTACCAGCAGGCCTGGAAGGATGGCCGCATCGAGGCGCTGAAGACCGAAGGAGCCAGCGGTTATCCGCCTGATCTCGATGTCTTGTGGAAAGGCGTTCAGGACGTGAAGCAAGCCGACGCCGCGAAAAAAATCTATTTCCTGCGCCGCCTGCCGCGTGATCCCTTCTACCCCGACGCCAGCGTCCCGGCCGCCGAAACCTGGGGTCTTCGCAGCTATGCCAGCCCACCCGGGGCCCCGGCACCCGGTCGCGACGTGTTCGACGTACATTCGCTGTCAACGGCAACCGGCCTCAACGGCCTGCCCTACCGGGAATGGTGAAGCCATGAAGGTGCGCGGTTTCACCCTGGTCGAACTGATGGTGGTGATGGCCATCATCGCGCTCCTGCTCGCACTGGCGCTGCCACGGTATTTCAACCATCTGGAAAGCTCACGCGAAACCATCCTCAAGCAGGACCTGGCCGTGATGCGTGACGCCATCGACAAATTCCACGGCGACCGCAATCGCTATCCCGAAAGCCTCGATGAACTGGTCAGCGAACGTTACCTGCGTGCCCTGCCAGTCGATCCCATCACCGAACGCAGGGATACCTGGCAGACTGTTGCGCCAGAAGGTGAAGCGGTGGGTGGCGTGTACGACATCCGGAGCGGCGCGCCCGGCGCATCGCGTGACGGCAGCGCCTATGCCGACTGGTAGCCCGCGCGAGGGTGGCTTCACCTACCTCTTCGTGCTGATGCTGATCGGCCTCATGGGCCTGGGCCTCGCTCTGGCCGGCACACTCTGGCGCACCGAGGCCCAGCGTGAACGCGAAGCAGACTTGTTGTTTATCGGCGCCCAGTACCGACAGGCCATCCAGCGCTATTACGAACTGGACCCCAACCAGCCCCGTCTGCCACAACGCATCGACGATCTGCTGGAAGACAGACGCCAGGACGAACCGGTGCGGCATTTGCGCCGCGCCTGGCCCGATCCTTTTGGTGGCCCCTTCCGTATCCTGATGGCAGAAGACGGACGCGGCATCGTCGGTGTAGCCAGCGCCTCAAGCTTGACGCCCTTCCGGCGCAGCGGCTTTGCGCCCGGGCAAGAGTCTTTCGAAAACGCCGCATCGTATTCCGAATGGCATTTTGTGTTTGCACCGACACAGTTGCCTGCGGGTACACCGTCTGAAGCCAATGGGAGCGCGAATTAGGCCGCATTGGGTGCAATCAGC
Source organism: Hydrogenophilales bacterium (assembly GCA_041639515.1). GTDB lineage: Bacteria > Pseudomonadota > Gammaproteobacteria > Burkholderiales > Thiobacillaceae > Thiobacillus. The sequence continues at coordinate 6,877 of JBEQCD010000099.1, forward strand.
CTGATGCGAACTCTGTCAGTCTCCTTCGTGGTTGGTGGGAGACTGATTGTCCTGCTGAGTCACGGGTGGTTGTTTTGAGGAGCACGCGTTCGTTAGATTGGAAAGCAGCCGTTCGGCTGAATCCTGCTCAGCGACTGTTTATGACCACATAGCGGACTACTTTGGGTAACGCCGTACCGACCCTCAAGCCGACAAACAGCCCTACCGCAAAACGCCCAGCAATCAGCGACCGGCCGCTTCCACCATCAAGCGCTTCATCTCAGTCACGGCCTCTTTCCACCCCACAAACAGTGCCTGCGCGACGATGGCGTGGCCGATGTTCAGTTCGTGGATGCCGGGCAGCGCGGCGATGGGCTGGACATTGTGATAGGTGAGGCCGTGGCCGGCGTTGACGGTGAGGCCGATGCTGCGGCCGTAGGCAACGGCCATGCGGATGCGTTCGAATTCGGCTTGTTGCGCTGCGTCCGTTTCGGCATCGGCGTAGGCACCGGTGTGGATTTCGACGACGGGTGCGCCGCATGCCAGGGCGGCGTCGAGCTGGGCGAAGTCGGGGTCGATGAAGAGCGAGACGCGGATGTCGGCGTCACGCAGGCGCTTGCAGGCGTCGCCGATCTTGGGCAGTTGGCCTTTCACGTCGAGGCCGCCTTCGGTGGTGAGTTCCTCGCGCTTTTCGGGGACGAGGCAGACGTCCTGCGGAAGGGTGGCGATGGCAATGCCGAGCATCTCTTCGGTGACGGCCATTTCCAGGTTCATCTTGGTTTTGAGGCACTGGCGCAGGATGGCGACGTCGGCATCCTGGATGTGG
>JBEQCD010000100.1:0-7416 GCA_041639515.1 Hydrogenophilales bacterium
GTGCGGGACGGGCCAGTACACGCTCGACCGCATGGAACAGGAACTGGTGCACGCTGCGTGCATCGCGAAAGCGAATTTCGGTCTTGGCGGGATGCACGTTCACATCCACCGCATCGGGCGGAATCTCGATAAACAGGCAGTACGCCGGGTTCAGCTGGTGATGCAGCACATCCTTGTAGGCTTCCTTCAGCGCATGGACGATGAGCTTGTCGCGCACGTAACGCCCGTTGACGAAGACATGCTGGCCATCGCGGCTCGCCGTCGCAGCTGCCGGGCTGATCACCCAGCCCTGCACCCGGAGCGCACCAGCCGCGGCTTCAACCGCGATGGCCTGCGACTCGAAGGTTTCGCCCAGCACCTGCCGCATCCGCCCGGCCGGTTCGCCAGCCGCATGGCGCGCCAGCACCCGGCCGTTGTGGCTCAGGGTAAAGGCCGTGCCCGGGTGCGCCAGCGCCATGCGCCGCACGGTCTCGGCGCAATGGGCGTATTCGGTGGCCTCGGTCTTGAGAAATTTGCGACGGGCAGGCGTGTTGAAAAACAGGTCCTGGATGTCGAGCGTGGTGCCCGCCTCGCGCGCAGCCGGCACGGGCGCGTCCATCCGGCCGCCTTCGACGGTCAGCGACCAGGCGTGGGCCGCGTCGGCACTTCTGCTGGTGAGCGTCACCCGCGCCACGGCAGCAATCGACGCCAGTGCCTCGCCACGAAACCCCAGGCTTGCCACCTGTTCCAGATCGGCCAGGCTGGCAATCTTGCTGGTGGCATGGCGGGTCATCGCCAGCGCCAGCTGGTCACGTGCGATGCCATTGCCATTGTCGGCCACGCGTATGCGCTTCACGCCGCCCTGCTCCAGATCGATGCGAATATCCGTGGCACCGGCATCGAGGCTGTTCTCGAGTATTTCCTTCAGCGCCGCCGCCGGGCGTTCGATCACCTCGCCTGCGGCGATCTGCGAGATCAGCACATCCGGGAGCACGCGGATGCTCATGATGCCTTGCCGGACGGGTTCACATCGGGGTAGCCGACGCCGCGCCGCGCGGCCATGGCGCGGCCCAGCCGGGCGAGCGCCGCCGGGTCCAGCACGGCACGCGCCAGCGGCAGCACATGGGCATTTTCAAATGCCAGGTGATCCCGCTGGGCGGCAACGAAGCGGGCCACCCGCACCGGGTCGAGCGCGGTACCCGAACCCGCTTCGATGGTCGCAAGCTGGCTGCGCAGACTGCGCCAGAGCCGGGCCTGTTCGTCGTGTTCGAGCGTGAGCATTTCGACCAGATCGCACGCCCCCGGCGCATTCGCCGCTTCCAGCAGGGGGAAGAGGTTGCGCTCCTCGTCATCGTGGTGCTGCACGGCGGCAACGTCAAAGTAGCGCATGATCGCGCGCGCGGCCTGCTGCGCCTGCGCATCCGCCCCCTGCCCTTGCAGATGGACAAGCAGTTTTTCCAGCGTGTCGCACTGTTCGGCAATGCGCGCGTGACAGGCCTCAAGCACCGCCAGCGGCGCGTCGAACCCCGGCGCCGACTTGCCGAGCAAATCGTGGTTCACGGATTGCGCGTGAGCCGCGCGGGGGCGGTCAGCGGATGTTTGTCGAAGTAGGTCCTGATGCCGTCGACGATGGCATCGACCAGCTTGTCCTGGTACTCGGCGTCGTTGAGGCGCTTTTCTTCCTCGGGGTTCGAGATGAACGCCGTCTCGACCAGGATGGACGGGATATCCGGCGCTTTCAGCACAGCGAACCCGGCCTGCTCGACATAGTTCTTGTGCAGGGTATTCACCCCGCCGATTTCCTTGAGCACCGCGCGGCCGAGCTTGAGGCTGTCGTTGATGGTGGCGGTTTGCGACAGGTCGATAAGCGTGCGCTTGAGGAAAGGATCCTTCACGTCGATGTTCACGCCGCCAATGAGGTCGGCCTCGTTTTCCTTCTTGGCCAGCCAGCGTGCGGCAGTCGATGTGGCCCCGCTTTCCGAAAGGGCAAACACCGACGAGCCCCGTGCATGCGGCTTGATGAAGGCATCGGCGTGGATCGACAGGAAAAGGTCGGCTTTCGCCGCACGGGCCTTGCCCACGCGCTGCGAAAGCGGCACGAAGTAGTCGCCGTCGCGCACCAGTACCGCCCGCATGTTGTCCTGGGCGTCGAGTTTCTGCTTGAGCTTTTTCGCCAGCGCGAGCGTGATGTCCTTTTCGCGCGAGCCTGCAGCGCCGATTGCGCCTGGGTCTTCGCCACCGTGCCCGGCATCGATGGCCACCGTGATCAGGCGCGCATACTGCGGGGCGGCGGGCTTGGCCGGGGTACGGGGATCGGGAGCGGGCGCAGCGGCCTGCGGTGCCGCATCCGGTGCGTGCAGATCGATCACCAGGCGGTGTCCGTACTGCGCCAGCGGTTGCAGGGCAAAGACCGACGGCTTGCTGGCACGCTTGAGATCGAGCACCAGCCGCATCACGCCCGGCCGGTTCATGCCCACGCGGATGGCGGCAATGTAGGGATCGTCTGCCGCAAGCTGGGTCACCAGCGCGTCGAGTGCGGGGCCCGCCTCCACGCCTTCGAGGTCGACCACCAGTCGCTCGGGGTTGGCCAGGCTGAAATACTTGTAGGTGACAGGCTGCGGGGCTTCGAGGGTGAGCCGCGTGTAATCGGGGGACGGCCACAGGCGGGTGGCGGAGAGTTGCATCGCCTGGGCCAGGCCCGACAGCAACATCACGCTCAGCAGGAAGGTTTTCAGCAGGGCTTGCAACTCGTCTCCAGATAGTGCGCCCCTCTGGGGCTCGCGGCTTCGCATTCCACTTCGCGGCTCTCGTCCGCAATCGACAACCTGACGATGACATCCGGTGCGGCCAGCCAGCCTGCCGCCTTGTCCGGCCATTCGATCAGGCTGACCGCCTGGCCGCTCACGTCGCGGAAGCCCGCATCCAGCCACTCGCGCGGATCATGCATACGATATAGGTCAAAATGATACAACTCAAACCCAGGCAGCTCATAGGTTTCCACCAGGGTGTAGGTCGGGCTCTTGACCCGGCCGGTCACGCCCAGGGCACGCAACAGCCCCCGCACCAGCGTGGTCTTGCCGGCCCCCAGATCGCCCACGAGGTAGAAGGTGAGACCGGCCGGAAGGTTCCGCGCAAGCCGTGCGCCAAAGGCCAGAGTGGCCGCCTCGTCGGGCAGGTGTAGCCGGCAGCGCACGGTATCATCGGGACTATGCATGAGCCGGACCTACGCCTTCTCGCCGACGACATCAAGCGCTGGGGACGTGCGCTCGGCTTCGCCGACGTGGGCATTGCCGGCTGCGATCTGGGCGCGGCAGAACAGGGGCTGCAAAACTGGCTGGCACTGGGCTTTCATGGCGAGATGGATTATATGGCCGCACACGGCACCAAGCGCAGCCGGCCGGCCGAACTCGTGCCCGGCACGCTGCGCGTGATCACCGTCCGCCTCGACTATCTTCCGCCCGATGCAGCCGATCCGCATGCCGTACTGGCCGAGCCTGATGCCGCCTATATTTCACGCTACGCCCTCGGCCGCGACTACCACAAGGTGCTGCGCAACCGCCTGCAAAGCCTGGCGGATAGAATCGGCACAGCGGTTGGCACGCATCATTTCCGTGTCTTCACCGACAGCGCACCGGTGCTCGAAGTTGAACTCGCCTCGCAATCCGGCCTGGGCTGGCGCGGCAAGCACACCCTGCTGCTCAACCGCGAACACGGGTCCTGGTTCTTTCTGGGCGAAATCTATACCGACCTGCCGTTGCCGGTGGACGCCTCCGAAGCCGGCCACTGCGGCACCTGCCAGGCCTGCCTCGACGTCTGTCCCACGCAGGCCATCGTCGCGCCCTACCAGCTGGATGCGCGACGCTGCATTTCCTATCTCACCATCGAACTCAAGGGCAGCATTCCCGTCGCGCTCCGGCCGCTGCTGGGTAACCGCATCTACGGCTGCGACGACTGCCAGCTCGTCTGTCCGTGGAACCGCTTTGCGCAGACTGCCGCCCTGCCGGACTTTGCCGTGCGACACGCACTCGACCGCGCCCACCTGATCGAGCTTTTTGCCTGGAGCGAAACCGACTTCAACGACCGCTTTGCAGGCTCGGCGGTCCGCCGTATCGGGCACGAGCGCTGGCTGCGGAATATCGCGGTGGCGCTGGGCAATGCGCCACCCTCGCCTGAGAATCTCGCGGCCTTGCAGGCCCGGCATGATCATCCGTCGGCGCTAGTGCGCGAGCACGTCGCGTGGGCGCTGGCGCGTCAGCGCACCGCCTGATCGCCACGCAACTCCGCGCGTGCATGCCGGATCACCGACGCGCCCGAACTCAGCGCCAGCCCCGCCAGCACCAGCGCCACGGCGATGTCGGGCCAGCCGTGCGCAGTCGCCCACACCCCGGCCGCCGCCGCCAGCACCGCCAGGTTGCCGAGCGCGTCGTTGCGCGAACACAGCCACACCGAACGCGCCTGCGCGTCGCCGCTGCGATGCGCGTACAGCAGCGCCGCCACGCCGACGTTGACCGCCAGTGCCAGCACGCTCACCCAACCCATGATCACCGGCTCAGGCACCACGTCCGCCGCCCACTGCCAGGCCGATTTGCCGAGCACGAACACGCCGTAGCCGACCATCAGCCAGCCCTTCCACAGCGCGGTGCGCGAGCGCCATACCGGCGCCAGCCCCAGCACGAACAGCGCCACGCCGTAGTTCCCGGCGTCGCCGAGAAAGTCGATCGCGTCGGCGAGCAGCGACACCGACTGCGCGGCGAAGCTCGACACCAGTTCCACGCCGAACATCGCCGCATTCAACACCAGCGCGATCCACAGCGCGCGCCGGTAGCGCGGATCGGGCGGCGGCGCGGCGCACACCGCATCGCAGCCGCAGCCGCTCACGCCCGGCCCCGCTGTCCCCGGCCCTGCGGGTAAAATGTCATCGCTTCCATTCCCGTATCCTGCCATCCATGTTGACCAGCGACCAGCCCCCCTCCCCAACCCTCCCCCACCCGCGGGAGAGGAAGCAAACGCTGGGCCAAACCCGACCAATTGGCGTGTTCGATTCCGGCATTGGCGGACTCACCGTGGTGCGCGCGCTGATGGAACGCCTGCCCTACGAAAACATCGTCTACTTCGGCGACACCGCGCGCGTACCCTACGGCGTGAAATCGGTTGAGACCATCGCCCACTTCACCAGCCAGATCGCGCAGTTTCTGCTTGAAAAAGACGTCAAGCTGCTGGTCATTGCCTGCAACACCATGGCCGCTGTCGCCGCACAGGTGGTCAAGGATCTCTCACCCGTGCCCGTGCTCGATGTCATCGACGCCGGTGCCGTCTCCGCGCGCGGGGGCAAGCGCATCGGCGTCATCGGCACGCCCACCACCATCAATAGCAACGCCTACGCCCGCGCCATCCACGACTACGCGCCCGATTCGCGCATCCACTCGCAGGCCTGCGCGCTGTTCGTGCCGCTGGTGGAAGAAGGCTGGCTCGACCACGACGTGACACGGCTCACCGCCGAGGATTACCTCAAGCCCCTGCAAGCCGAAAACATCGACACCCTGGTGCTGGGCTGCACGCATTACCCTCTGCTGAAACCGCTGCTGCGTCAGGTTGTCGGCGACGACGTCGCCTTGGTCGACTCTGCCGAAGCCATGGCCGAACAGGTCGCCGCCGTACTCGCCGAAAAAGGCCTGGCCAACCCCGGTCCCGCCCAGCCGCGCTACGACTTCTACGTTACCGACGTCCCGCTGCGTTTCCAAACCATCGGCGAACGGTTTCTGGGGCGCACGCTGAACAACGTGCATCTGGTGAAGTGGTAAGCACCCGACCGCACGCATGATCCGGGTCAACGCCCAGTTCGAACTCGACGAACGCGAGATTCAGGAAGACTTCGTACGCGCCGCCGGTCCCGGCGGGCAGAACGTCAACAAGGTAGCCACCGCCGTGCAATTGCGCTTCGATGTCGGTCGCTCCCCTTCCCTGCCCGACCCGGTGCGCGCCCGGCTCATCGCACTGGCCGGACGCCGCATCACCCGGGAACACGTGCTCATCATTGAAGCCGACCGTTATCGCAGCCAGCGGCGCAACCGCGACGATGCGCTTGGGCGACTGCTTGATCTGATTCGCGAAGCCTGTGAAGTGGAGAAGCCGCGCCACCCGACCCGGCCCACGCTGGCTTCGAAAAAACGGCGACTGGAGGGCAAGCAGCGACGCGGGGAGACCAAGAAACTGCGTACGTTGAAACCGGGTACGGACAGCTGACCCGGCAAATTGCTTGTTTAGCCGAACGTCAGCCCCATCGCCTCACGCACATCCCGCATCGTATCCCGTGCCAGTTCCTGCGCTTTTTCGCTGCCATCGGCGAGGATGTTGCGCACCAGGTCGGGATTGTCTTCGTAGTGCTGGGCGCGTTCGCGAATAGGGGCGAGTTCGGCCAGCACGGCGTCGATGACGGGCTGCTTGCATTCGATGCAGCCGATGCCGGCGCTGGTGCAGCCGGCGGTGACCCACTGCCGCACGCCATCGTCTGAATACACCTGGTGGAACTGCCACACGGGGCAGTTGGCGGGGTTGCCGGGATCGGTACGGCGCACGCGCGCGGGGTCGGTGGGCATGGTGCGGATTTTCTTCGCCACGGTGTCCGGCTCTTCGCGCAGGGCTATGGTGTTGTTGTAGGACTTGGACATTTTCTGGCCGTCCAGACCGGGCATCTTGGAGGCTTCGGTGAGCAGGGCCTCGGGTTCGGCGAGGATCATCTTGCCCGAGCCTTCAAGGTAGCCAAACAGGCGCTCGCGGTCGTTCATCGACAGGTTCTGTGCGTCGTTGAGCAGCGCCTGGGCGGATTCCAGCGCTTCGTCGTCGCCCTTTTCCTGGTAGGCGACGCGGCATTCTTCGTAGACGCGGGCTTTCTTCGACCCCAGTTTCTTCACGGCAGCCTGGGCCTTTTCCTCGAAACCGGGTTCGCGGCCGTAAAGGTGGTTGAAACGACGGCAGATTTCGCGCGTGAATTCGATATGCGGCACCTGGTCCTCACCCACCGGAACGAGGTTGGCGCGGTAGATGAGGATGTCGGCGGACTGCAACAGCGGGTAGCCGAGGAAACCGTAGGTGGAGAGGTCTTTCTCGCTGAGCTTTTCCTGCTGGTCCTTGTAGGTGGGCACGCGTTCCAGCCAGCCCAGCGGCGTGCTCATCGACAGCAGCAGATGCAGTTCGGCGTGTTCGATGACCCGGGACTGGACGAAGATCGTGGCCTGTGCCGGGTCGACCCCGGCGGCGAGCCAGTCCACGACCATGTCGCGCACGTTGTCGGCAATGGCCTGCGGCGTGTCGTAGTGGGTGGTGAGTGCGTGCCAGTCGGCGACGAAGAACAGGCAGGGATATTCGTTCTGCAGGCGCAGCCAGTTTTTCAGTACGCCGTGGTAGTGGCCAAGGTGGAGGCGGCCGGTGGGACGCATG
>JBEQCD010000101.1:0-7332 GCA_041639515.1 Hydrogenophilales bacterium
GTGCCGGTTGAGCAAGCCCGTGCGGGCATCGAAACGACTGCGGTAGTCGAGTTGCCGGCGCTGCCCCTCGATCCTGCCCATGAGGATGTAGGCATACAGCGCAAGCGTGACCCAGAACACGCCGAAGAACACATCACCTGCCGTGATTTCGAATCCCCCCAGCCGGTAGCGCAGGGCGAATGCGATCGCCATGCCCAGGATCGCCCCGGCCAGCACTTCGGCAAACAACCGCATCCCGTAGCGCATGCCGTTGCCCAGCAGCACCATCAGGAAAGCCAGCGCCGACGGCGGAATGGGATTGGGGTCGTGCAGCACGCACAGGGTGACGATGACCAGGTCGGCGGTCATGGCACTGCGGATGCGCAGCAGCGTCACGCGCTTCAGGGCCAGATGGAAGAACGCGCTGTTGACAACGAAATACACCCCCAGGGCCAGCAGCAGGTATTCCAGTCCGAACAGCACCGGACGCACGCTTTCCAGCGTGGAGAAATAGATCACCGCCAGCGAAAAGAACAGGTAGCGGGTAAAAAACTGCGTGACGATTTCGGAGCGGTCGGGCACCCAGAATCCGGCTTCGTCCGAAGAAGCCTCCCAGCGACAGGGATGACGCCTGTCTTCCCAATCCGATACGCGCATCGACCCATCCTCCCGTGCGAGCGTCATCGTGGTGGCCTTGTGGTTATGATGTTTTGGTCCAGCCAGTCGATGAATCCGGTTTCGGGGGCGATCTCCAGCTCGACCGCCCACCAGTGCGTTCCCGCGAACGAGCGGCATTTTACCGCGTCTTTCTCGGTCATCAGCAGCAGGCGATCGACGGGCAATTCGCCCGGCCGAAAGGCATGGTGATCGGGAAACGCTCGCGTCTCGCAACGCAGCCCCGCGCGCGCCAGCATGTCGAAAAACCCTTGCGGGCGGCCTATGCCGGTCACGGCCAGACAGGGCCCGTCCAGCGGCAGGTCAGGCAAGGCCACCCGCTCCTGCGGCTGCACCAGACGCCACGCCTGGCCGGGCCGGGTGTCGACCCGCCAGCCCTTGACGCCTCCGTAGGCACGCGGCGGGCGGGTGCCGCGCACCACCTGCACCACGGCATCTACACTGCGCAGGCGCGCGGGCGGCTCGCGCAGGGGCCCGGCGGGCAAGGGCCAGCCGTTGCCGAGTCCCACGCTCGCGTCGATCACGGCCAGTTCCAGGTCGCGGTGCAGACGGTAATGTTGCAGGCCATCGTCCGAAACGATCACATCGATGCCGGGATGGCGCGCGAGCAGAGACCGGGCCGCCGCCACCCGGTCGCGCCCCACCACCACGGGCGCACCAGTTTTAAGATGGATGAGCAGCGGTTCGTCCCCCACCTCGGCAGGTGTGCGGCTGGCCTCGACTTCGACGCACCCCTGCGCCGTGCCGCCGTAGCCCCGGCTGACCACGCCCGGGCGCAGGCCGCGCGCGCGCAGGTGGTTCACCAGCCAGATCACCAGCGGCGTCTTGCCGCTGCCGCCTGCAGTGATGTTGCCCACCACCACGACCGGCACGCCGACGGCGATGCGGGGCAGCACGTCCCGGCGGTATAGCAGGCGACGTACCCCGACCACGGCCCGGAACAGCAGGGCAAGCGGCAACAGCAGCATCGCGGGCACACGGCGGTGCGCCCAGTGCTGCTCGGGAGCACGCATCGGAATCAGGGCGCGGGATTGGTCTGGGTGGCGAAGGTGATGCGCACGAGGCCGACGCGGCGCGCAGCCTCCATCACGTTGATAACCGACTGGTGCGCGGCGCGCGCGTCGGCATTGATCACCACCACCGGTTCCAGCTGGTTGGCTGCGGCCGACTTCAGGGCCTGCGCCAGCTGGTCGACACTGGCATCACCGATGGCGGCATCATCGATCTGGTAGCGCCCGTTCTCGGCAACCGCCACCTCGATCTGCTTGGGCGGGTTGGGGGTCTGTTCGGCCCCGCTGGTCGGCAGGTTGATCTTGAGCTCGGCAAAACGCGCGTAGGTGGTGGTCACCGAGAGGAAGATCACAATCACGAGCAGGATGTCGATGAAGGCGATCAGGTTGATCTCCGGGTAATCCTCGCGCCGGCCTTTGCGGAAATTCATGGCGGTCTCTTACTTGCGCTCGCCGTGGACGATTTCCACCAGCTTGATCGCCTGCTGTTCCATGTCCACCACCAGGGCTTCGACCTGACGGCGGAAATGCCGGTAGAACGCCATGGTCGGAATCGCGATGATGAGGCCGAAGCCGGTGTTGTACAGGGCGATGGAAATGCCGTGTGCGAGCTGGGCCGGATTGGTGCCGCCCGCGGTCTGTGCGCCAAAAATTTCGATCATCCCGACCACGGTACCGAACAGGCCCATGAGCGGCGCCATGCTGGCAATGGTGCCGAGCGACGTGAGGAAACGATCCAGTTCCTGCGTCACCGCACGGCCGGATTCCTCGATGGATTCCTTCATCACCTCGCGCGAGCAGTGTGCATTCTTCAGGGCCGTGGCGAAGATGCGTCCCAGGGGCGAGCCGTCGGCAAGCTTGCTCAGCAGGTCGGCGGTCACGCCGCGCTCCTGGTAAGCCTTGATGGTTTCCAGCAGCAGGTTGTCCGGCGTCACTTCCTTTGCCCGCAGGCTGTAGGTCCGCTCGATGATGATGGCAACCGCAATGACGGACACCAGGATCAGCGGCCAGATCGGCCAGCCGGCCGCCTCGATGATGGCTAGCACGTGAACCCACCTCAAAAATGTGAAGACGCAAAATGTAGCGCCGCGACGCGGGCAGGGCAAGTGCGCCGTGTTCCGGGTGCCGGGAATCCAGTTGAGAAGAGTTCTCCACAAATCATGTGGACAAGTCTGTGAAGAAGTCGGCCCGGCATGCGCTAAGCGCCTGCCCACAAAGGGAAAACCCGCTTGGCTCAAAAAGTGACCAACTTAACAATATCCATATTTATCAACTAGTTATAAAAACCACACTGCCGTCAATAGGGTTGCGAAAGATTTTTTCATGACTTTTTGGAGACTGTGCATGACCATCAGCCCGCTCTACCCGTATCCTCGCGCCATGATTCAGCTCGACACCACCGAAACGGCTCCCGTCCTCACCGTGAGCGAGCTCAACCGCATGGCGCGCCGCGCGCTCGAATCGCAGTTGCCGCTGCTGTGGGTGGAAGGTGAAATCAGCAACTTCACCCGCGCCGCCTCCGGCCACTGGTATTTCTCGCTGAAGGATGATCAGGCGCAGGTGCGTTGCGTGATGTTTCGCGGCCGTAACCAGTTCGCCGATTTCACGCCGGCCAACGGTGACCACGTGGAAATCCGTGCCCTGCCCACGCTGTACGAGGCACGCGGCGATTTCCAGCTGGGTGCAGAGGCGATCCGGCGAGCCGGGGCAGGCCGGCTGTACGAAGCCTGGCTCAAGCTCAAGGCCCGGCTGGAGGCCGAAGGCCTGTTTGACGAGGCGCGCAAGCGCCCCCTGCCCCGCCTGCCGCGCACGCTCGGTATCGTCACCTCGCCCCAGGCGGCTGCCCTGCGTGACGTGCTGACCGCGCTGGCGCGACGCTTGCCGGGCCTCGCCGTCATCCTCTATCCCGCCCCCGTGCAGGGCCAGGGCGCGGGCGCACGTCTGGCCGCCGCGATTCAGGCCGCGAGTGCGCGCGCTGAATGCGACGTGCTCCTGGTGGTGCGCGGCGGCGGCTCGCTGGAAGACCTGTGGTCGTTCAACGAGGAAATCGTGGTCCGGGCCATCGCCGCTGCAACGATGCCTGTGGTGTCCGGTGTGGGCCATGAAACCGATTTCACGCTGGCCGATTTTGCGGCCGACCTGCGGGCCCCCACCCCCACCGCCGCAGCCGAACTCGCGAGCCCGCTGCGCGAGGAGCTTCTGGCCGGACTCGTCACGCAGGCGCGCCGGCTGGTCAATGCGCAGGCCCGCCGGCTGCACGACACCGGCCAGCGTCTGGATTTTCTCTCGCGCCGCCTGGTGCATCCGGCCGAGCAATTGCGTGTCCGGCAGGCGGCACTCGGGCAACTGGCCGGTCGGTTGCAGCGTGCTGCCGATACCCTGCAACAGCGCCGGCAACTGCGGCTCGACAGCCTTCAGGCCCGGCTCGCCAGCCCGACACAGACGTTGCAGATGCACCGGCAACGGCTGGCCACACTGACGGATCGCCTGGCTCGCGCGCACAGCGCACACACCACGCGCCAGCATCTGACGCTGGCCCGTCTGGCCACGAGCCTGGCCCACCTCGACCCACAACGCGTACTGGCGCGTGGCTACAGTCTGGTGCAGCGCGCCGACGGCACGGTGGTGCAGGATGCGGGGGCCCTGCTTGCAGGCGAAGCGCTCGAACTGCGCTTCCACACGGGCCGCGCGCGCGCGACGGTCGTCTCGACCCAACCGGACTGACCCAGCCCGATTGATCAGGCCGGACGGGTTTCGCCCACCGGCCGCGCCAGAAAATCGCGTACCTGGCGCTCGGCCTGCATCGCCACATCGTCCGCCAGACCGTCCAGCGTGACCACATCCGGCCAGGCACGCAGCCAGGTGAGCTGGCGCTTGGCCAGTTGCCGGGTCGCGGCGATGCCCTGCTCGCGCAGCGCTATGGCATCGATCACACCGTCCTGGTGGGCCCATGCCTGCCGGTAGCCCACCGCGCGCATCGACGGCAGGTCTGGCGTCAGCGGGTAGCGCGCACGCAGGTCACGCAACTCGTCCAGCAGGCCTTCTGCCAGCATGGCGTCGAAGCGCTGCGCAATGCGCTGGTGCAACACCGCACGATCGCCCGGAATCAGGGCCAGTTGCAACACACGATAAGGCAGGGTTTCAGTGCGGCGCGCGAGCTGGGCCGACATGGGCTGTCCGCTCAGGCGGAAAATTTCCAGCGCACGGCCGATGCGCTGCGCATCATGCGGAGCCAGGCGCGCGGCCGTCACCGGGTCGTGGCGGGCCAGTTCGGCGTGCAGGGCCGGCCAGCCTTGCTCACGTGCGGCAGACTCGATGACCGCACGCACCGCTGCGTCGGCGCGCGGCAGGTCGTCCAACCCATGCAGCAGGGTACGGAAGTAGAGCATCGTCCCGCCGACCAGCAGCGGCACACGGCCGCGTGCCGTGATATCGGCCATGCAGGCGAGTGCATCCTCGCGAAATGCGGCGGCGGAATACACTTCGTGTGGGTCACGGATATCCAGCAGGGCATGGGGCGCGCGCGCCAGTGTGGCTGCGTCGGGCTTGGCCGTCCCGATATCCATGCCCCGATAGACCAGCGCCGAATCGACACTGACCAGCTCGAACGGCAGACTCTGCGCCAGATGCACGGCGAGCGCCGTCTTGCCCGAAGCGGTCGGGCCCATGAGGAAGACGGCAGGCGGCAGGTGGGGCGGCATGGGTCGGGGATTATGCAGCAGAGCGTGCGGTGGACCATCAACAAAAACGGCGGGTTGCCCCGCCGTTCATGCCTTGCCTTCCGGTAACGTACGCGATCAGGCTGCGGCTGCGTACTGCGCCTTGGCCTTGCGTGCCGCCTCGATTTCCTCCGGGCCGTAGGCCTTGCCGGACCAGAGCATTTCGTAGGCAATCTCTTCATTGCCGTTTTCGCACAGGTCCAGCACTTGCTGGAACAGCGGCTGGAAGGTCTCGGAGCGATGCGACCTCTCGTGGTTCTCGAAAGTTGTCCAGAAGGTCACGATCAGCGCTTCCTTGCCCTTCATCGGGCTTTCGACCGCCTGACCAATGGTCGACCCTTCGTTCGACACCGCGCCCGAGTTCAGCGCCACGAAGCCGCCGACAAAGCCGGTATCGGAATGGTAGGTCTTCACGTTCTCACAGAGGAAGGCGACGCGTTCCTGCAGGTCGTCCACCGTGTACGCCGGTTTAAGAATCACCCGGTTGATGGTCACCACGCCGTCGGTCGGGAAGTTTGCGATCAATCCACTCATGTTTCTCTCCTGTTGGTACTGCGGTTGAACAGGCTTTCAGTGTAGATACCTGAGTTAATTAGTCAACTAATAAATTCAATCGGCTGATGTAGTCATTAATTTGATTGATTTATGGATGCCAAGCACAAATCCATTCAAAACAAGGGGATGTGACCGCAATCAAATGTAGCGCTTTTGCGCGCTGCGCTTGCCTGGGCGCTTCTTCATGATGACCACGCCCTTGGCCGCGTCGATATCGGCAATGGGAATATTCGGATAGATCGGGTTGAGCGGCTTCAGCATCCAGCCATCCTCGTGCTTCACCACCTGCCGGAAAATGTATTCCTCGTTGACGAAAGCCACCACGTAGGAACCATCCTTCACCAACCCGGACGGCTCGACCACAATGATCTCGCCCTCTTCGAATTCCGGCAGCATGGAATCCCCCAGCACCATCAGCGCATAGGGCTCCGAGCCGGCGCAGTTGCTGGTTTCGTTGATGTCCTGAATGGGAATGGTCTTGCGTTCGTCCATGACGGGCCTGCCAATACTTGAGTAAAGAAGTCGGGATTATAGCCGAGCCGATTCAGCGTCCACGCATGAACATCGCATCGAGCTCGCGCATCGAAAGCTGGAACCAGGTCGGCCGGCCATGATTGCATTGCCCGGCCCGCTCGGTGGCTTCCATGTTGCGCAACAGGGCGTTCATTTCCGGCAGGGTGAGGTGGCGGTTGGCTCGCACCGCGCCGTGGCAGGCCAGCGCGGCGAGCAGCTCGTTGCGCCGCTCGGCGAGCAGCCGGGCCACGCCGAATTCCGCCACCTCGCGCAGCAGGCTGCGGGTGAGCTCGACCGGGTCGGCGTCCTTCAGCAGCCAGGGCACGGACCGCACCGCCACCGAGGTCGG
Organism: Hydrogenophilales bacterium; assembly: GCA_041639515.1. Taxonomy (GTDB): domain Bacteria; phylum Pseudomonadota; class Gammaproteobacteria; order Burkholderiales; family Thiobacillaceae; genus Thiobacillus. The sequence goes on from JBEQCD010000101.1 coordinate 6,801, forward strand.
CGAGGTGACCGACAGTTCAAAGCCGATATCACGCAGGGCATCAAGATGCGGCCCGAGTTCGGCGATGTCCCGGGCATCCGCCGTCAGCGCCACGGGAATCAGCAGGGTCTGTGCCGGGACGGCGCGCGCATCGAGCGCCGCCTTGAGCTTTTCGTACACCACGCGCTCGTGCGCGGCGTGCATGTCCACCAGCACCAGCCCCTGCGCGTTCTGCGCCAGCACGTAGACACCATGCAGTTGCGCCAGCGCATACCCCAGCGCAGGAAGGTCTTCCGGGCCGGTCGTGGGCAGGCCCTGCGTTACTGCCGCCGCCCCCGGCGCCTGCACGGCCGCCTCCTGCCCCAGCGGGGCGTAGAACGCCATTGCCTCGCTGACGTGCAGCGGCATGGCCACCTGCTGGGGCGCTTGGTACGGCACACCGGGCGGGCTTGCCGCAGGCTCGGGGTCGACCTGTGCGGGACGGGCCAGTACACGCTCGACCACATGGAACAGGAACTGGTGCACGCTGCGTGCATCGCGAAAGCGAATTTCG
>JBEQCD010000102.1:0-7251 GCA_041639515.1 Hydrogenophilales bacterium
TTCCGACACGATGAGCCCGCGTTCGACGAGTTGGTGCGCCAGCGCCTTGTTGCGCGCCGGGTAGATGCGGTCGAGCCCGGTGCCGACGATGGCGACGCTCGAACCAACTCCGGCCAGCCCGCCACGATGCGCGGCGGCGTCGATGCCCAGCGCCAGCCCGCTGACGATGGTGAGCCCGGCATCCGACAGGGCCTGGGCAAAGGCTTCGGCGTCGCGCGTGCCCTGCGGGGTGGCGTTGCGGCTGCCGACGATGCCGAAGCCGGGCTGGCCGAGCAGGTCGCGCCGGCCCTTGCAGTAGAGCATGGCGGGCGGATCGGCGATTTCCAGCAGGGCGTGGGGGTAGTCGGCATCGGCCAGCGTCATCAGGCTGTTGCCGGGCTGGGTAAGCCAGGTTTGCGCGGCCTCAAGCTCGGCGGCGTCGGGCCCGGCCTGCAAGGCATCGATCTGGGCGGCGGACAGATGCTGCGCGAGCGCACCGCGCCCGGACGACAAAACGGCCTCCGGGGAACCGAAGGCCGTCAGCAGGCGCAGCAGGCTGGTGTTGCCGATGCCGGGTGCGAGACTCAGCCGCAGCCAGGCATCGGTGTCGGTGTCATGGCTCAAGGATTGCGGGCGGTGTCGAGCAGGTAGACGGGGCCGTCGGACTGCATGATCAGCGCGTAGGACACGCGGTCGAACACGCGGTAGACCATGACCAGACCACTGCGCGCATCCGGCAGCTTCACGCTGCTGTCGTCGTTGGCCGACAGGCAGGTGGCACGGAACGCCTGGCGGGCCTCGACAACCTGATCGTAGGTGATCTTGCCGGTTTCTTTCAGACAGCGCACATCGTTATAGAGCCAGGCACCGTCGCCAGACACGCCGGATTTTTCGTTTACCCAGGCCATTTTTTCCTTTTCGTCGCGGCTCAGCTTCACGGCCTGGCCTTCGCGGTAGACCGCCAGCACGTGGCCGGGCTCGAGGCCATCGCGGCTGCCGCGATTGAGTACCACGGTCTGGTAGCGTCCGCTGTCCGAAAGGCCGCCGTAGGCGGAAATGATGCGGGCGTTGACCTTGGCTTCGGGTGCGCGCGGCAGGTATTCGAAGGTGGTGGTTTCGTCTGCGGCCACCAGCTTGTCCTTGGGCAGGATTTCCTGTGCCGACTGGGTGATGCGGATTTTCTGCGGGGCACCGGCCACCGTGGTGCGGGCATCGCCGAGGTATTCGACTTCATAGCCGAGCAGCTCGCCGGTTTCCGGGTCCTTGAGGGTTTTGCCCGGGCGCAGCACGTTCCAGCGCGTCACGCCTGCCGGTCCGCCGGTTGCGAAAGCGTCGTCGCCGGCACCCAGCACCACCCGCTCGGCGTTGGTGCCCAGGATGAAGGGCGCGCCGTCCATCGCGTCCTTGGCCACCACGCGCGGTTGCGCCAGGAAGGGATGGATCACGCGGATGGGAATGGCGGGGATGACGTCGCCGCCGATTTCGGTGGTGCGCACGCCGGGGGAGAGCTTGACGTGGGTCATGCCGTGCTTGTCGCCCTTGACCAGCGACAGGCGCGGTTCCTTGCCGCTCTTGTCCAGCACGATCAGGTCCCCGGGGTAGATCCAGTGCGGGTCCTTGATCTCGTCGCGGTTGAGGTTCCAGATCTGCGGCCAGCGCCAGGGGTCCTTGAGGAATTTGCCGGAGATGTCCCAGAGCGTGTCACCCTTGACCACCACATAGCGGTCGGGCGCGTTGTCCTGCAGTTTCAGCGTGTCGGCGAAGGCAGGGGCGGCCAGCACCAGGGCGAGAGAGGCAATGAGTTGACGCACGGGATAACCCTCCAGGATTGGGCGGACAGGCGCGTGGCGCGCCGCGTTTAGACCTTGTCTAATTCTGTGTTGAAAATATACTGTGCGCTTGGTTTACGGCGAAACGCCGCCATATATTTAGTGTCATTCGCCGGGCCACGCAGACTTTGCATCAAAGTGTGCCCCCAGCCTTTTAATTCGTAAAGCTTTTTTATGGCCAGACTCGACATTCTGCATTACCCCGATGCACGCCTGCACACCGTTGCCAAACCGGTGGAGGCGGTCGATGCGCGCATCCGCACGCTGGTCGACGACATGGCCGAGACCATGTACGCCGCCAACGGCATCGGGCTGGCCGCCACCCAGGTGAACGTGCACGAGCGCGTCATCGTCATCGACCTGTCGGACACGCGGCGCGAGCTGCGCGTGTTCATCAACCCCGAGCTGATCGCCAAAAGCGGCCAGGTCGAGGGCGAAGAAGGCTGCCTGTCGGTCCCGGGCATCTACGACCGGGTGACCCGCGCCGAGCGGGTCACGGTGCGGGCGCTCGACCGGGACGGCAAAACCTTCGAACTGGAGGCTGATGGCCTGCTGGCCATCTGCATCCAGCACGAAATGGATCACCTGCTGGGCAAGGTGTTCGTCGAATATCTGTCCGGGCTCAAGCGCACGCGCATCAAGACCAAGCTCGCCAAGCAGGCGCGCGAACACCGTCCCGACCCCGCGCCGTCCCGCGCGTCCCTCTAAGTGCGGCTGATTTTTGCCGGCACGCCGCCGTTTGCCGCTGCCGCGCTGGCCGCGCTCGCCGACGCCGGCCATGACATCCCCCTCGTTCTGACCCAGCCCGACCGCCCGGCGGGACGCGGGATGAAGCTCACGCCCAGCGCGGTCAAGCGTGAAGCGGAAACGCGCGGCCTTGCGGTGGCCCAGCCCGCGAGTCTCAAAACCGACGAGGCGCAGGCCCGGCTCCGCGACGTGGGGGCCGAGGTCATGGTTGTGGCCGCCTATGGCCTCATCCTGCCGCAGGCCGTGCTCGACATGCCGGCGCGCGGCTGCCTCAACATCCATGCCTCGCTCTTGCCGCGCTGGCGCGGTGCGGCACCGATCCAGCGGGCGCTGCTGGCGGGCGACGCAGAAACCGGCATCACCATCATGCAGATGGACGCGGGACTGGACACCGGCGCGATGTTGCTCAAAACCCGCATGCCGATCCGCGATACCGATACCGCCGGCAGCCTGCACGACAGCCTGATGGCGCAGGGTGCGACCGCCATCGTCGACGCACTGTCGCGGCTGGACGAGCTGACGCTCGAAGCGCAGGACGCGGATTTGGCCACCTACGCCGCCAAGCTCAGCAAGGAAGAAGCCCGGCTCGACTGGGCTCGCCCGGCCACCGAGCTGGCGCGCATGGTGCGGGGCTACAACCCGGTGCCCGGCGCGTGGACGCTGTTTGCCGGTGCGCCGCTCAAGCTCTGGTCGGCCCGCCCGGCCGGTCCGGCCACTCCCCGCGCCGAACCTGGGACGGTGCTGGCGGTGGGTGACGAACTGATCGTGGCAACCGGCGAGGGCGCGCTGGCCATCAGCGAACTTCAGCCGGCCGGTGCCCGGCGCATGGCGGCGGCCGCATTCTGCGCCGGCCACATGCCGGCAGCGGGCGTCCGGCTCGGCTGATGGCGCGCGGGTGAAACGCTATTCGCCCCGCCCCCAGGCTGACTATCTCGGCGTGCGCGCGGACGGCTCGTTTTACGGGCCGGCGCAGGTATGCCGCGACAGCGGCATCGAAGCCGCGTGGAATCTGGTCTGGCTCAGCCTGCCCCAGGTGGACGCCTTCCTCGAACAACCGCAGGACGAAACCCGCCTGGCCGCGTGTGTGCCGGACGGCCTGGTGCGGCGTCTGATCGTGAGCACGCTGGCGTTGTCGCGTGCGACCGAGGGCCGGATCGTCTACCGCTTTGCCGAAGCCATGCGCGCCTACCCCAACCCGCTCGACTTCGTCGATTACGTCCAGCGTCACCCGCGCCTCGGCTTGCTGCCCTGGTACCGTGAATTCGGCGACGCCTGGCTGGCCACCCTCACCGCCCGCGCCAAATTCGCGGTGTACGGTGAAATGGCAGACGCGCTGCTGGTGGTCGATTTCAAACGTCGCCGGCCGCTCTGATGCGCATCCTGCAAAAACGCGCCGCCGAAACCGTGGCCGCCACACTGGCCGGCACCGCCCTGCACCAGACCCTGCCGGCGGCGCTCGCCGGCATTGACGCGCCGGCCGACCGGGGGGCGCTGCAGGACTGGGTATACGGTGCCCTGCGCTGGCGGGGCCGGCTCGATTTCTGGCTTGATCGCCTGCTCGACAAGCCGCTCACCGATCCCATGCTGGGTGAGCTGTTGCGCATTGCGCTCTACCAGCTGGCCTTCACCCGCGCCAAGCCGTTTGTGGTGGTCAACGAAGCCGTGGCGGCTGCGGGTACAGGCTGGCGGCGCGGGCTGGCCAATGCCGTGCTGCGCAATTTCCAGCGCCGGCACAGCGAACTCGACGCCGCCGCCCGGCAGGACGAAGGCGCACGCTGGTCGCATCCGGCGTGGTGGATCGCCCGGCTCAAGCGCGCCTACCCCGGGCAATGGGAAACCCTGCTCGAAGCCAGCCTCGGCCATCCGCCGTTCACGCTCCGGATCAACGCGTGTCACGGCAGTGTGGCGGACTATCTGACCGAACTCGCGGCCGCCGGGCTGGACGCGCACCAGACCGGCCCCGATGCGGTCATGCTCGAACGTGCCGTGGCGGTGGGCAGGCTGCCGGGTTTTGCCGAGGGCCGCGTGTCGGTGCAGGACGCCGGCGCGCAATGGGCCGCGCGCCTGCTCGACCCACAACCCGGGATGCGGGTGCTCGACGCCTGCGCCGCGCCCGGCGGCAAGACCGGCCATCTGCTCGAATACGCCAGTGACCTCGATCTGACCGCACTCGACGCCGACCCGGCCAGGCTGGTGCGTGTGCGCGAGAACCTCGACCGCATCGGGCTGGCAGCCACGTTGCTGGAAGGTGACGCGTCCCGCCCGGCCGGCTGGTGGGACGGCCGCGCCTACGACCGCATCCTGGCCGACGTGCCGTGCTCCGCCTCGGGCGTGGTGCGTCGCAACCCCGACATCAAATGGTTGCGACGGCCGGAGGACCTCGCGGGCTTTGCCCGTCAGCAGGCGGCGATCCTCGATGCGCTCTGGCCGCTCCTCGCCCCCGGTGGTACATTGCTCTACGCCACCTGTTCGATCTTCCGCGAGGAGAACGACGATCAGGTGGCGGCGTTTCTCGCGCGTCACGCGGGCCGCGCCGAAAGACGTTCACTGCCTGAACCCCTGACCGACGGATCGCTCCTGCCCCATGCCGAGCACGATGGCTTCTACTACGCGCTGCTTGCCAAGCCTGCCTGAGGTGCTTCGCCACCTGGCCGGACTCTGTCTGGCCTGCCTCGTGGCGCTGGCGCATGCCGGAGACGGCACCGAGGTGAAGAGCGCGACCGTGATCGCCACCGCGCAGGGCTACCAGCTCGACGCCGAGCTCTCGCTGGTGCCGAACCCCACCCTGGTCGATGCACTGGAGCGCGGCGTGCACCTGCACTTCCTGCTCGAACTCGACATCAGCCGGCCGCGCGGCTGGTGGTGGTTCGACGAAAATATCGCCTCGCCCACGCGCAAACTGCATCTGTATTACCACCTGCTGCTGCGCCGTTACGTCGTCGAGACCGGCTACACCACGCGCACCGTGGCGAGCCTCGCCGACGCGCTGGCCCTGCTCGGCCGGGTCGACGACTGGCAGATCCTCGAACGCGGCGCGCTCAAGCCCGGGATGCGCTACGACGCCCGGTTGCGCTTGCGGCTCGATACCACGCAGTTGCCGAAGACGCTGTCGATCGGCGCGGTCACCAGCGACAAATGGGCGCTCGCCACGCCGTGGCACAGCTGGTCGTTCGAGGCCCCCAGCCTGCCCCCTCTGCCCTGATGCGCAGTCTCATCGTTCTGGCCTTCGTGGTGGGGCTCCTGCTCCTGGCGCTGCTGTACCAGGCGAGCGGCGACAGCGCGGGATTTTCCGACAGCCTGCCGGTCCTGTTCCTGGGCGGCAGCGTGCTCGGCGGCGTGCTGCTCGGCCTGCTCGGCTGGCGCATGTGGTGGCTGCAAAAACGCATCCGGCGCGGCGTGTTTGGGGCCAAGCTCACGCTCAAGCTCCTGCTCATGTTCGGCGTCGTCGCCCTGCTGCCGGTGCTGGTGGTGTATGGCGCGTCGGTCTTCTTCCTCAATCGCTCCATCGAAACCTGGTTCGACGTGCGGGTCGACAACGCGCTGGCCTCGGGGGTGAACCTCGGCCAGGCCGCGCTCGACGACCTGCTGCAGGATCTGGACAAGAAAGCCCAGCGCATCGCCCTGAGCCTGTCGGACCAGGGCGCGGGCTCGATCATCACCTCGCTGTCCACGCTGCGTGAACAGAGCGCCGTGCAGGAACTCACCCTGTTCGACGAACGGGGTGGCGTGATTGCCCACGTCGGCGGTGAGCGCGCCACCCTGCTGCCCATGCTGCCCGACCGCGCCCTGCTCTGGCAGGTACGCCAGCAGCAGCCCTACAGCAGCATCGAGGAAGCGGGCGACCGGGGGCTCGTGATGCGCGTGCTGGTGCCGGTCTACACCGTGTCCTTCAGCGGCGAGACGCGGGTGCTGCAACTCGTCCAGCCGGTGCCCGCCAGCCTCGCGCGCGATGCGCAGGCCGTGCAGGAGGCCTACCGCGAATACCAGCAGATCTCGCTGTCGCGGCTGGGCCTCAAGCGCATCTACGGTGCGGCGCTGACCCTGACCCTGCTGCTGGCCCTGTTGCTTACCTTTGTCATCGCCTACCTGCTATCCGACCGGCTGGGTGCGCCGCTGCGCACGCTGGCGCGCGGCACCCGCGCGGTGGCAAAGGGCGATTTTTCGCAGATGCCCTCGGTGGCCAGCCGCGACGAACTGGGCGTGCTGATCCAGTCGTTCAACCGCATGACGCGCCAGCTTTCCGAGGCGCGCGAGGAAGTGGCGCAGAACCACCAGGAAACCGAACAGGCCAAGGCGTTTCTCGAGCGCGTGCTGGCCAACCTGTCATCCGGCGTGGTGGTGCTCGACGAGAACCAGCGTATCCGCACCGCCAACAGTGCCGCCGCGCAGATTCTCGGCGCGGCCGTGGGCGACCTGGAAGGCCGCTTGCTCATTGCGCTGGGGATGACAGACAGTCCGTTGCGCAGTTTTGGTGAAACGGTTTCGAAGCGCTTTGCCGAACAGTCCGGCGAGTGGAGCGACCAGATCGACTACACCGAACACGGCGACAAGCAGACCCTGCTGCTGCGGGGCACGCACCTGCCGGCGGGGGTCGAGCGCGGTTACGTGCTGGTGTTCGACGACATGACCAAGCTCATCGACGCCGAGCGCAATGCGGCCTGGAGCGAAGTGGCGCGCCGGCTGGCGCACGAGATCA
>JBEQCD010000103.1:0-7212 GCA_041639515.1 Hydrogenophilales bacterium
GCGACAAAGGCAGGCACGCGAGCCGGCGTGCCAGCGGGCGCGTAGCGGTCTCACCCAGACGGTGAGCGTTGTCAAAGGCACAAAAGCCTGTGTTCATGCGGCCCTCACGAGAGTGACAAGCGGTCAACTGCGGTTTTTAGGATTATTGTTTCGGGGGCGGCATCAGACCTTCACCGTCTTCCAGCGCCCGCGCGAGAACAGCCACAGCGTGAACACGCCCACTGCCGTCTCGGAAATGAACACGCCCCAGAACACGCCGGTTTCGGCCCAGCCCAGCGGCAGCGCGAGCGCCCAGGCGAGCGGAATCTGGATCAGCCAGAAAAAGACCAGGTTGATCCAGGTTGGCGTCAGGGTGTCGCCCGCGCCATTGAACGCCTGCACCGACACCATCCACCAGCCGTACACGAAATACGAATACGCGAGGATGGAAAGCCATTCGCCGCCGATGGCGATCACCGCCGCGTCGTCGGTGAACACGCCGATGATGGCGTCGTGCCAGACGAAGAACGCCACCGACACCGCGAGCGTGAAGCTCATGGTCATCCAGCCGATGCGCCACACCGCCGCCTCGGCGCGCCCCGGCTCGCCCGCGCCGAGGTTCTGCCCCACCAGCGTGGCGGCGGCGTTGGACAGGCCCCAGGCCGGCATCAGGGTGAACATCATCACGCGCATGGCGATGGTTGCGCCCGCCACTGCTTCGGTCGACACGCTGGCGAGGATGCGCATCAGGAACACCCACGCCGCCATCGCCACGAGCATCTGCGTGACGCCGCCGACCGAGGTGCGCGCGATGTTGAGCACAATCGCGCCGTCCCAGCGCAGCGCGTGCGCAATGCCACGCAAGTGTTCGCTGCCGCGCAGCAGGATCCACAGTTGCATCGCCACGCCGGCACCGCGCCCGATGTTGGTGGCGATGGCCGCGCCCTCGATGCCCAGCGCGGGGATCGGCCCCAGGCCAAAGATCAGGATGGGATCGAGCACGATGTTGATGCCGTTGGCCACCCACAGCACGCGCATCGCCGTGGCCGCGTCGCCCGCACCGCGAAACACGGCATTGATGACGAACAGCAGCAGGATCACCGCGTTGCCGCCCAGCATCCACTGGGTGTAGCGGTACCCCTGCTCGACCGCCCAGGCGTCCGCGCCCATCAGGCGCAGCAGATCCTGCGCCCAGAAGATGCCCGCCACCGTCACCGGCAGCGACACCCCCACCGCGAGCAGGATTGCCTGCACAGCCGACACCGCCGCGTCCTCGCCGCGCTTCTCACCGATGCGCCGCGCGATGATGGCGGTGACCGCCATCGCCAGCCCCATGGCCACCGAATACAGCAGGAAAAGATAGGTTTCGGTCAGCCCCACCGTGGCCACCGCCGACGCGCCCAGCCTGGCGACGAAAAAGATATCGACCACCGCAAAGGTCGATTCGAGCACCAGCTCCAGCATCATCGGAATCGCAAGCAGGAACACCGCGCGCTTCAGCGGAATGCGCGTGTAGTCGGCCTGGGTGCCGCGCAATGCGGCGCGCAGGTCCTGCAACAGCGAAGGCGTGACGCTCGCGGCTGTCATGGCCTAGTGGCCTGGGGCGTTCAGGGCCACAACGTGGCGGGCAAAGTTGTCGAGAATCGCCTGCCAGCCGGCCAACTGGTATTCAACCGGATACGTGGTTTCGGGGTCGAACGCGACGCGCACCCGCACGCCGTCTGCCGTTTCATCGAAATCCACCCGCGCCTGGCGGTCGCCAAAAGCGTATTCAATGCAGCGCAGCGGTTCGACGCGCGTGTAGGTGCCGGCAAAGTCGAAGCCCTCGCTGCCGTCCTTCGCTTCCATGCGCGAGGAAAACGCGCCGCCTTCGCGCAGGTCGACGCTCGCGGTCGTGGTGTGCCAGTCGTCCGAGGCGGCGTTCCACTGCACGATGTCAGCGGGCGTGGTGTAGGCGCGCCAGACTTCGGCAATCGGCGCGGCAATGGTGGTTTCTACGGTCACTTGCATCTTGGTCTCTTCAGTGAATCCGGCTAGTGAATCCGGCTGTGGCTGTTCATGTACGGATCGCAGCTTCGATTTCGGCAATGTCGATCTTCTTTTGCTTCATCATTGCCGCAATCGCCCTGGCAGACACCTGCCTGTCGGCACGCAAGGTCAGCTCTGTCAGCCGCCTCGGAAAGACTTGCCATGACACGCCGTAGCGATCCTTGAGCCAGCCACAGTGGCTTTCTTCCCCACCGTTGCGGGTCAGCGCGGCCCATAGCCTGTCAGTTTCCGCCTGATCATCCGTCTCGACCGAAATCGACACGGCCTCGGACAGGGTGAACATCGGCCCCGCATCAAGTATCTGGTACGGGACCCCGCCGAGGGTGAAGTCAATGACCCAGGAAGTGCCATCGCCGGAAATATCAAAAGTCGCCTCGATCCGGCTTCCCGGAATCAGCGTGCAGTAAAACGCTGCAGCCTCGCGACCTCGACCGTCGCGGAACCACAGGCAGGTGCGGATGGAATGGGTCATTGCATTGTTCCTTGTTTGCGTGGGTGGCTGCTGCAAAAGATCGCCCGGATCACTGCACGTAACACGGTGCGCACTCGCGAACTTCGACGGTGGCAAAACGCGCCGCCGGGCAGCTTTGGGCGATGGCCAGCGCGGCCTCGCGGTCGGTGCATTCGATCAGGAAAAAGCCGCCGACCATTTCGCGTGTCTCGGCAAACGGGCCGTCGACCAGCGTGGGCGTGTCGCCGCGCTGCTGCACGCGCACGCCGTGGGTGTCCGGCTTGAGTGATTCGCTGGCGAGCAGTTGGCCGCGCGCGGCCAGCCCCTGGCCGAACTCGACCATTTCGGCGTAGAGCGCGCGGCCCTCGTCTTCGCTGCGGGTGGTGCGCTGGCCGCGCGGCTCAACAATCATCAACATGAATTTCATGACAGGGTCCTCGTGTTGCGGGGGCAGGGATTTCCACCACATGGTGTCGTCACCGCATGGAGTGCAGACCGATGAGGTTGCCCTCGGTGTCGTACACCAATGCAATGTGGCCGTATTCGCCTATGGGCATTTTCGCGCGAAACAGGCTGCCGCCGGCGTCCACCGCGCGTTGCGCTTCGACCGCGCAATCCTCGCACGCAAAGTACACCAGCGTACCGCCGCCTCCGGGGCGCACCCCGGCCATTTTCGCCAGCGTGCCGCCTGCGCCCACACGTTCCATGTCCATGGGGAACGCCCACATTTCCAGCTCGTCCAGGGTGTCGGGTTTTTTCAGGCTTTCCAGCGTGATGCCCAGCATGCGCTCGTAGAACGCACGCGCACGCGGCATGTCGTCGACGTAAATTTCAAACCAGATGACCGGATTGTTCATGATTGTCTCCAGGGGCAAGTGTCAGGTTCAAGAGTTGGCCAATGCAGTCTGCTTCAGCCGTTCGGTCTCCGGCGACGGCCCGAAATCGTCCAGTTCGTACAGCGGACGCACCTCGATTTCGGCGGGCTTGCCACGCCCGGCCGGGTTGGGAAAGCGCCGCGCCCATTCCATGGCCTCGGCGCGCGATTTCACCTGGATGAGGGTGTAGCCGGCGATCAATTCCTTCGTTTCGGCAAACGGGCCGTCGATCACGGTGCGCGACTCGCCGTCGTAGCGGATGCGCCAGCCCTGGCTGCTCGGCTTGAGCCCGGCCCCATCAAGCAGAACGCCCGCGCGAGTCAACTGTTCGTGGTACTCGGTCATGTCGACCAGCAGCTGCGGGTCGGCATTCGTCGGCGTGGTTTCGGCCTCGGACTCGGCATTGGCCTTGACGATGATCATGTAGCGCATGGATGTCTCCTGAATGAAGGGGCGGCGTACACCCCTACGACGTGCGGCCAGCCGCCGGATCGACACACGGCACAAATTTATTTCTGGCTTGACCCTTGCTTGTCACGCAGAAGCCTCACACTCTGCCCATCATGAGCATCCACGTCGCCATCCGCCACACCACCCGCTACACCTTTGACCGCCGCGTCACGCTGAGCCCGCACATCGTGCGGCTGCGGCCCGCGCCGCACTCGCGCACGCCCATCGTGTCGTATTCGCTCAAGGTCCGGCCGGACAAGCATTTCATCAACTGGCAGCAGGACCCCTTCGGCAATTACATGGCACGGCTGGTTTTCCCCGAAGCCACACGCGAACTGCTGGTGGACGTGGAAGTGATCGCTGACCTCACGGTGATCAATCCCTTCGACTTCTTCATGGAAGACCGCTGCGAGAACTGGCCGTTCGACTACGACGCCGCGCAAAAGAAGGAACTGACGCCGTATCTGGAAACCGAGCCGCCGGGACCGCTGTTCCAAGCCTGGCTTGCCTCGGTGCCGCGCGACACGATGCGCACCATCGATTTTCTGGTGATGCTGAACCAGCGCCTGCAGCAGGAAATTGCCTACACCGTGCGCCTGGAACCCGGGGTGCAAACGCCGGAAGAGACGCTGGACAAGGCGCTCGGCTCCTGCCGCGACACCGGCTGGCTGCTGGTGCAGGCGCTGCGCCATCTGGGGCTGGCGGCACGCTTCGTGTCGGGCTACCTGGTGCAGCTGGCACCCGACGAGAAATCGCTCGACGGCCCCTCCGGCCCCGAAACCGATTTCACCGACCTGCATGCCTGGGCCGAGGTCTACGTGCCGGGCGCGGGCTGGATCGGGCTCGACCCCACCTCGGGGCTGTTCGCCAGCGAGGGCCACATTCCGCTCGCCGCCACGCCACAGCCTTCGAGCGCCGCGCCGATCGAGGGCTTTACCGACAAATGCGAGGTGAGCTTCGAGTTTTCCAACACGGTCACGCGCTTTCGCGAAGACCCGCGCGTCACCCTGCCCTACTCCGACGCCCAGTGGGCAGCCATCGAGGCACTGGGGCATCAGGTCGACGAGGTGCTGTTGCACCAGGACGTGCGCCTTACTCACGGCGGCGAGCCCACGTTTGTGTCCATTGACGACATGGATGCACCGGAATGGAACACGGCAGCACACGGCAGCCACAAAAGGGAGCGTGCCGAGGTGCTGGTGCGGCGGCTGAAGCAGCGCCTGGCCCCCGGCGCGCTGCTGCACACCGGCCAGGGCAAGTGGTATCCCGGTGAACCCCTGCCGCGCTGGGCACTGGGCCTGTACTGGCGGCGCGACGGCCAGCCGATCTGGCACAACCCCGCGCTGCTCGCCGAGGCCGACTGGGACTACGGCCACACCCACCTCGACGCGCAGCGCTTTGCCGAAACCCTGGCGCTGCATCTGGGCCTGGCCAGCCGTTATGTGCAGCCGGCCTATGAAGACGCGCTGGCCGCGCTGCTGCAGGAAGCCGAACTGCCGCCCAACCTCGGCCCGGGCTATGGCGAGCTCGACGACGCCGGCCTGCGCGGCAACCTCGCCAGCAAGCTCTCGCGCGGGCTCAACACACCCACCGGCTATGTCCTGCCGCTGGCCTGGAGCGTGACCACGCACGACTGGATGAGCGCGCCCTGGGACACCCGGCGCGACCGGCTCTACCTGCTGCCCGGCGATTCGCCCATGGGCCTGCGCCTGCCGCTGAAGAGCCTGCCCTGGGTAGCGGAAGACGAACGCGAACCCTGGGTCGAGGTCGACCCCTTTGCCGTGCAGCCGCCGCTGGCGGATTTTCATGGCGAGATCGCCGCGCGCTTTTCGGCGCTCACGCCGCCCATGCCGCCCACCCGCACGCAGCCGCAACACGCCCCGCATACCGTGGCGGTGGAAGTGCCGCGCACCGCGCTGTCGGTGGAGGCCCGCGGCGGCTGCCTGTTCGTGTTCATGCCGCCGCTGGCCACGCTGGAACGCTATCTGGAACTGGTGGCCGCCCTTGAAACCACCGCAACCAAACTGGCGCTGCCCATCGCCATCGAGGGCTACACCCCGCCTGCCGACAGCCGTATCGAAAAACTGCTGGTCACCCCCGACCCCGGCGTGATCGAGGTGAACATCCACCCCGCGCATTCCTGGTCGCAGCTCGTCGACACCACCACCCTCATCTACGAAGAAGCGCGATTGAGCCGGCTGGCCGCCGAAAAATTCATGCTCGACGGCCGCCACGCCGGCACCGGCGGCGGCAACCACGTCACGCTCGGCGGCGCCACGCCGGCCGACAGCCCCTTCCTGCGCCGGCCCGACCTGCTGGCGAGCCTGGTCACCTACTGGCAACACCATCCGGCGCTGTCCTACCTGTTCTCCGGCCTCTTCATCGGCCCCACCAGCCAGGCCCCGCGCGTGGACGAAGGCCGCATCGAACGCCTCTACGAACTGGAAATCGCCTTCCAGCAAATGCCGGCTGGCAACGTGCCCCAGCCCTGGCTGGTGGACCGGCTGCTGCGCAACCTGCTCACCGACCTCACCGGCAACACCCACCGCTCCGAGTTCTGCATCGACAAGCTCTACTCGCCCGATTCGTCGTCCGGCCGGCTGGGCCTGCTGGAATTCCGCGCCTTTGAAATGCCGCCGCACGCGCGCATGAGCCTGGCGCAAATGCTGTTGCTGCGCGCGCTGGTGGCCCGCTTCTGGCGCACCCCGTACAAGAAGCCGCTGGTGCGCTGGGGCACGCAGTTGCAGGACCAGTGGATGCTGCCGCATTTTCTGTGGGCAGACCTGAAGGACGTGATCGCCGACCTCAACGACACCGGCTTTCCCTTCCAGCTGGAGTGGTACACGCCCTTCCTGGAATTCCGCTTCCCCCGATATGGCACGCTGCAACTGGAAAACATCCAGCTCGAACTCAGAACCGCCATCGAACCCTGGCACGTGCTAGGCGAGGAATCGACCAGCCTCGGCACCGCGCGCTACGTCGATTCCTCGGTCGAACGCTTGCAGGTGAAGGTGAATGGCCTCACCGACAGCCGCTACGTGCTCGCCTGCAACGGCCGCCGCGTGCCGCTCGTACCCACCGGCCAGCACGGCGAATACGTGGCTGGCGTGCGCTACCGCGCGTGGCAGCCGCCCTCGGCGCTGCACCCCACCATTGGCATTCATTCGCCGCTGGTGTTCGACCTGATCGATACCTGGAACGGCCGCGCCATCGGCGGTTGCACCTACCGCGTCGTCCACCCCGGCGGTCGCAGCTACGAGCGTTTCCCGGTCAACGCCATGGAAGCCGAATCGCGCCGCCACATCCGCTTTCAGGACGGCGGCCACACCGCCGGCAGCTTCACCCCGCCGCCGTGGATTGCGCCCCTTGCCCGCTTTTTTCCCGGCGGCACCAGATCGGAAGAGCGTC
>JBEQCD010000104.1:0-7194 GCA_041639515.1 Hydrogenophilales bacterium
AAACCGGTCGTGAAAAAAGCCGCCGCCAAGCCGGCAGTCAAGAAAGCCGCACCGGCCAAAAAAGCTGCTCCGGCCAAAAAACCGGTCGTGAAAAAAGCCGCCGCCAAACCGGCAGTCAAGAAAGCCGCACCGGCTAAAAAGGCAGCGCCCGCCAAGAAGCCGGTCGTGAAAAAAGCCGCCGCCAAGCCGGCAGTCAAGAAAGCCGCACCGGCCAAAAAACCCGTAGCGAAGAAAGTTGCCGCCAAGCCCGCTGTGAAGAAGGCCGCCCCGGCTGCGAAAAAGCCCGTAGCGAAGAAAGTTGCCGCCAAGCCGGCAGCCAAGCCCGCTGCGAAGAAGGCTGCTCCGGCTGCGAAAAAGCCGGCTGCGAAAAAAGCCGCACCTGCCAAGCCTGCCCCGGCACCCGCCCCGGCAGCTGCACCCGCACCGGCGGTACCGGTCATCAAGCCGTTCGGGCTTTAAACAGGTCGGGCATTGCCCAATCTGAAACGGGGGCCTTGAGCCCCCGTTTTTTATGTCTGGCTGCCCGGCATTCGCCAGGCTGGGTCAGCCCGAGCGACCCACTACCCTGCGTGGGCTCATACCCTGAAGCCATCCCGCCACCCGGGGCAGTCGCGCGCCCAGCAGGAGCGCCAGCAGCCCGCCATAGATCAGTGGCTGGGTCATGTCCTGCTTCACCAGCCACAAATAGTGGAGCACACCCAGGATCGCGATCCCGTAGACGAGTCGATGCAGTTGCTGCCAGCGCCGGCCGAGCCGTCGCATCATGGCCTGGGTCGAGGTGAGCGCAAGCGGGATCAGCAGCAAGAAGGCGGCAAACCCCAGCGTGATGAACGGTCGCTTGACGATGTCACGCGCAACCGAAGCCAGGTCGAAGAACTGGTCCAGCCAGATATAGGTGATGAAGTGCAGGCTGGCGTAGAAAAAAGCGAACAGCCCCAGCATCCGGCGGTGGCGGACCAGTGCCGTCCAGCCGGTCAACCTCCGCAGCGGTGTGATCGAGAGTGTCAGCAGCAGGCCAACCAGCGTCCAGGTGCCGGTGGAGCGCGTGATGAACTCGATGGGATTGGCTCCCAGCCCGCCGCTGCTGCCCAGTGCAAGGAGCCGTGCCAGTGGAAACAGGCAAAGAAGGAACAGACCGAGCTTGAACGCTCGCGTCGACACCACACTCTGGACGTCCATCAGAAATATTTCTGCAGATCCATGCCGCGATAGAGTTGGGCAACCTGCGCGCCATACCCATTGAACATCAGGGTGTCGCGCTTGAAGAACTCGCCGATGCGGCGTTCCTTGGCCTGGCTCCAGCGCGGGTGGTCCACCTGCGGATTCACATTGGAATAGAAGCCATATTCGCTGGGGGCTGCCGCCATCCAGGCGGTGACCGGCTGTTTCTCGACAAAGCGGATTTTGACGATGGACTTGGCGCTCTTGAACCCGTATTTCCATGGCACCACCAGCCGGATCGGCGCACCGTTCTGGTTGGGCAGCACCTCGCCGTAAAGTCCCACCGCGAGGAGCGTCAGCGGATGCATGGCCTCGTCCATGCGCAGGCCTTCGGTGTAGGGCCAGTCGAGCACGCGCGAGCGCACCCCCGGCATCTGCTTCGGGTCGGCCAGAGTCACGAATTCGACATATTTTGCGTTGCCGGTGGGCTCGGCGCGGCGTATCAGTTCGGCCAGCGGAAAGCCGACCCAGGGAATCACCATCGACCATCCCTCCACGCACCGCATCCGGTAGACCCGCTCTTCCAGGGCGGCGAGTTTCATGAGTGCGTCGATGTCCCAGGTACGCGCCTTCCGGACCTCGCCTTCGACGGTGACCGTCCAGGGACGGGTCCGCAGGGTATGAGCATGCGCTGCCGGATCGTCCTTGCCGGTGCCGAATTCGTAATAGTTGTTGTAGGTGGTGACATCCTTGTAGGGCGTCTTCTCCTCATCCAGCTTGTAGGCACTGGCGCGCACCCCTGCGAGTTTGGCCCCGGCAAGCGACTCGCCGGCCGTGGCGAGCGCCGCCCCACCCAGCAGGGCGATCGAACCCTGCATGAATCGACGGCGCTCGTGGTAAACCGCCTGCGGGGTGATTTCGGAAGCGGGAATATCGCTGGGTGGGCGGATGAGCATGGTGGCGTCCTGAAATGAAGGTGACAGACAGTGGTCGGGCAACTCGGGCAAACCTTACACCCGACTTCCTGCCAGACCACCGGGCGCGATTTTTGTTTCCGGCCGGAACTGTTAAGGTTCGGGGCCATCGTATTTTTTTGCCCGCCTCATGACCATGCGCGCACTCGCCACCCTGCTCTTCCTTCCCAGCCTGGCCCTGGCCCAGGCGGGCGGCCCGCCCTTCATTCCGGTCAACATGATGAAGGTTGCCACCACCCCGGTATCCAACAGCGTGAACGCCGTGGGTGCCCTGATCGCCGAAGACACGGTGACGCTGCGCCCGGAAATCGACGGGCGGATTGACAGCCTGCCGTTCCGCGAAGGCCAGCCGGTCAAGAAGGGCGCGGTGCTGGTGCGGCTGGATTCGGCCGAGCAGCGCGCCCGCGTGGCGGCAGCCGAGGCCGATCTCAAGCTCGCCGACAGCCGCTACAAGCGCAGTGAAGAACTGGTGGCGCAGAACTTCATTTCGAAGCAGGCGCTGGACGAGGCGCGCGCCAATCTCGACATCCTGCGGGCGCGCCTGCGCCAGGAACAGGTCGCGCTGGACAAGACGATCCTGCGCGCGCCTTTCGACGGTGTCGTGGGCCTGCGCCAGGTCAGCCCCGGTGCCTACGTTGCCAAGGGCAGCGACATCGTGCGGCTGGATGCACTGGCCACGCTCAAGCTCGAAGTGCCGGTGCCGGAAACCTACCTGCCCCTGGTCAGGCTCAACCAGCCCATATCGCTCACCGTGGACGCCCTGCCCGGACAACGCTTTTCCGGCAAGGTGAACGCCATCGACCCGGCTGTCGATACCGTCAGCCGCAACGTGCGGGTGCGCGCGCGCATCGCCAATCCCAAGGGCCTGCTGAAGCCGGGCATGTTCGCCCGTGCCACGGCCGATCTGGGTGGCCGGCAGAACACCATCCAGTTGCCCGAACAGGCGCTGGTGCCGCGTGCGGACGGCAATTACGTCTTCCTCGCCGTCAACGGCAAGGCCGAACTGCGCAAGGTCACGCTCGGCAAGCGTGAGCCGGGACGGGTCGAGATCCTGTCGGGCGTGGCCGCAGGTGACACTGTGGTGCTCGACGGCCAGATCAAGCTCCGGCCCGGTTTACCGGTTGTTTCGCTGGAAGAGGCGGCGAAGCGGATGCAGCAGATGCGCGCCGCCCCGCCGGCAAAAAAATAAGCCCTCGCGCTGCCCTGCCCCGCCCGTCCCGTGAACCGCTCCTGAATCCTGGCCGCCCATGATCCTGTCCGAGATTTCCATTCGCCGTCCCGTGTTCGCCACGGTGATGAGCCTCATGATCATCCTCATCGGCCTGGTCACCTTCGACCGCCTGCCGGTGCGCGAATACCCCAACATCGACGCCCCGGTGGTCTCGGTGCGCACGGTCTACCCCGGCGCCTCGGCCGAGGTGATGGAGTCGCAGGTCACCAAGCCGCTGGAGGATGCGTTGTCCGGGATCGAAGGCATCCGCACGATCAAGTCGGTGTCGCGCGAGGAAGTCAGCCAGATCACCGTCGAGTTCGTGCAGTCGCGCGACCCCGAAGCCGCCGCCAACGACGTGCGTGACCGGGTCGCCCGCACGCGCGGCCTCCTGCCCGAGGAAACCGACGATCCGGTGGTGGCCAAAATCGAGGCCGACGCACAGGCCATCATCTGGCTGGCGTTTTCCAGCGACCGCATGAATCCGCTGGAAATCACCGATTACGCCGACCGTATCGTGGCCGACCAGTTGAAGACGCTGCCCGGCGTGGCCTCGGTCATCATCGGTGGCCAGCGCCGCTACGCCATGCGCATCTGGCTCGACCCCGACCGCATGGCTGCGCTCGGGGTGACCGTACAGGATGTCGAATCCGCCCTGCGCAGTCAGAACGCCGAACTGCCCTCCGGCCGGATCGAGAGCCAGACGCGGGAATTCACGGTGCTGGCCGAAACCGACCTGAAGAGCCCGGCCGAATTCGACCGCCTGATCCTGCGCGACAGCGGCGGCACGCTGATTCGCCTGGCCGACGTCGGCCGCGCCGAGATCGGGGCCGAGGACGACCGCAACATCGTGCGGGTGAACGGCCGGCCGGCTGTGGGCCTCGGCATCGTCAAACAATCCACGGCCAACACCCTGGCGGTGGCGCGCGCGATCAAGGCCGAACTGCCCCGGATCGAGGCCGAGCTGCCGGAAGGCATGGCACTCCGGATCGGCTTCGACAGCTCGATCTTCATCGAGAAATCCATCGACGCCGTGTACCAGACCATGATCGAAGCCATGGTGCTGGTGGTGGCGGTGATCTTCCTGTTCCTGCGCAACTGGCGCGCCACGCTCATTCCCTTTGTCACGATTCCGGTTTCGCTCATCGGCGCGTTCATCTTCCTCTACGCCATGGGCTTCACCATCAACGTGCTGACACTGCTGGGTCTGGTGCTCGCCATTGGCCTGGTGGTGGACGATGCCATCGTGATGCTGGAAAACATCTACCGACACATCGAAGAAGGCATGAAACCCTACGATGCGGCCATGAAGGGCGCGAAGGAAATCGGCTTTGCGGTGGTGGCGATGACCCTCACGCTGGCCGCCGTGTTCGCGCCGCTGGCCTTTGCCGAGGGCAACACCGGCAAGCTTTTCACCGAATTTGCGCTTACCGTGGCGGCCGCCGTGCTGGTGTCGGGTTTTGTCGCGCTCACACTCACGCCCATGATGGCGAGCAAGCTCTTGCGCCACGAACCCAAGCACAACGCCTTCTTCAACTTTGGCGAGCGTGTGCTCAACGGCCTTAATTCGGCCTATACGCGCGGCCTCACCCGCACCCTGCGCCACCCGATCCTGGTTGCGCTGGTGTTCGCACTGGTCGCCGGTGCGGCCTGGGGCCTGCTGAAATCGCTGAAATCTGAACTTGCGCCCACGGAAGACCGGGGCTTCTTCATCGGCTTCATGCTCGCGCCCGAAGGCGCCACCCTGCAATACACCGACGGCTATGCCCGCCAGCTGGAAAGCCTGTACCAGAGCGTGCCCGAGGTGAACACCGCCTTCGTCGTGGTGGCGCCCGGCCTCGAACGTCCCAATCCGGTCAACAGTGCACTGTCGTTCGTGATGCTGAAACCCTGGGAAGAACGCACCCGCAGCCAGATGGACATCACTGCCGAACTCGGGCCGAAGATGTTCATGGGCATGCCCGGGGTGCTCGCCTTCCCCATCAACCCGCCCTCGCTCGGCCAGAATTTCCGCAATCCGCCGCTCCAGTTCGTGGTGCAGGCCCCCAGCTACGAAGAACTCAATACCGCCGTCGAGGCGCTGATGGCCAAGGTGCGCGAATACCCCGGCTTCGCCAACCCGGACACCGACCTCAAGCTCAACAAGCCGCAGCTCAAGGTGGCGATCAACCGCGACAAGGCCGCCCAGATGGGCGTGGGCGTGGATACCATCGGCCGCACGCTGGAAACCATGCTGGGCGGCCGCGAAGTCACGCGCTACGAGCAGGCGGGCGAGCAGTACAACGTCAAGGTGCAGCTTGACCCCGCCGCACGCGCCACGCCGGACGACCTCACCGCCTTGTATGTGCGGGGACGCGACGGCAGCCTGACGGCGCTGTCCAACCTGGTTGCGGTGAACGAAGCCGTCGCGCCCAAGGAACTGAACCATTTCAACCGCCAGCGTGCCGCAATCATCTCGGCCAATATCGCCCCCGGCTACACACTCGGCGAAGCGCTCGCCTTCATGGACCAGGCTGCGAAAGAGACGCTGCCGAAAAACACCCGCACCGCGCTCGACGGCCAGTCACGCGAGTTCGCCGAATCCGGTGCCACGCTGGCTGTAGTCTTTGCACTTGCCCTGATCATCATCTACCTGGTGCTCGCGGCGCAGTTCGAAAGCTTCGTCTCGCCCTTCATCATCCTGCTCACCGTGCCGCTCGCGGCCACCGGCGCACTGCTGGCCCTAAAACTCACCGGGGCCACGCTCAACGTCTACAGCCAGATCGGCCTGGTGATGCTGGTCGGCCTCATCACCAAGCACGGCATTCTCATCGTCGAATTCGCCAACCAGTTGCGCGAACGCGGCAAGCGCAAGGCCGAAGCGGTGATCGAGGCCGCCAGCCTGCGCCTGCGGCCCATCCTCATGACCACCGCTGCCATGGTGCTGGGGGCGGTGCCACTGGCGCTCGCCACCGGTGCCGGTGCCGAATCACGCTCGCCCATCGGCTGGGTCATCGTCGGCGGGCTGCTGCTGGGCACCCTGCTCACGCTGTTCGTGATTCCCGTCGCCTACACCCTGCTCACCCGCGAACGTTCCCCCGCCGCTCAGCCGACGCCGGCGGCCTGACTGTCGAACCTGACCGCGCGCTGACGAAGCCTCGTCAGCGCCGGGCCGGCCGCGCCTTCATCAAGCCTTCATTCAGCCCTGATTTACTACGGTTTTTCATTGTGTTACCGGGCACGGAGGCTTTGGCATGGACACTGCATATACCCTTGCACACGCAACGCAAGGAGACATGAACATGATCGAACTCGACACTGGCGACACCCTCAACATCAACCTCAAGGAAGATGCCCAGGGGCGCGACCGCGTGGAGCTCATGCTGCAACAATGCACGCTCGCCCTTACCCCGCATCAGGCGCGCGTACTGGCCACCGAACTCATCATGGCCGTGAACCGCGCCGAAGTCCGCAACAATCTCAAGAACAGCCAGAACATGGTTCGCGGCGCGCAGGGCGGCAGCGAACACAAGCGCGGGTTGTTCTCACAGGCCTTTGCCCGCTAGGCGTTGGGCAGGATTTTTCTGGCCGGTCGGCTTCGACCGGACCCCCGGGGCGCACGCGGTCAGGCGGACTCCCCGATTATCAGCCCCGCATTGGCGGCGGCCCGCCATCCGTGATAGGGTGGCATCAGGCGCGAGGCATTCGTCCCCGCGCCTTTTTTATTCAACCGCTCGCGAGAACCAGCATGGCCGTCATCGAACTCACCAAGGACAATTTCGAATCCACCATCAACGGCAACGACGTCGTCATCGTCGACTTCTGGGCGCCCTGGTGCGGACCCTGCCGTGGCTTCGCGCCCATTTTTGA
>JBEQCD010000105.1:0-7060 GCA_041639515.1 Hydrogenophilales bacterium
GGCAGCGCGCGGACAGTTCGAGCTGCCGCCGAATGACGCCACACTCGACGTGATCGAGGCGGACGGTGCCTTATATGTGCGCCAGCATCCGGCCAGTGCGGATGTGATCCTGCTCGACGGATTCGACGCCGGCAATCAGGTTGAAGCGCTGGCCACCCAGACCTTTTACGACGCCTGCCGCCGCGCCCTCAAGCCTGGCGGCATTCTGGTGGTCAATCTGTGGGGCCGTGACCGCGAATTTGCCGAGTATTTCGCGCGCCTGGCCCGCGCGTTCGACGGCGAGGTGGGCTGGCTGTCGGTGCAGGACAAGACCAATGTGATCGTTTTTGCTTTTGCCGATGCCGGCGCACCCGCGAAACTGGCCGAGGTGCAGCCCCGGCTCGTGGATCTGGCGAAGCGTTGGGGACTCGACCTGCGTGGATTCGCGCGGGATTTCCAGTGGGCCGAGGGAATCGGTGCCTTGCTGAAGTAAGTGCAAGGGCAGTGAGTGCCGGTTGGGTCTGATCCGAAAAAATCAATCAAAACAATCAGTAATGAAGCATTCTGTCGTTCGGCGGGTTTGCATTTTGCAACGGGTGTGAAAGAATGCAAGCAACTGAATCAACCATATGGTGGCGGCCATGATCGACCGAGAAGGGTACCGCCCGAACGTAGGCATCATCCTGTGCAATGCCCACAACCAGGTTTTCTGGGGCAAGCGCGTGAACCAGCACGCCTGGCAGTTTCCCCAAGGCGGTATCAATGCCGGAGAAACGCCGGAACAGGCCATGTACCGGGAACTGGAAGAAGAAGTCGGCCTGATGCCCGAACACGTCCGCATTCTTGGGCGTACGCGTGAATGGCTGCGTTACGACGTGCCCTCGCACTGGACGCGTCGCGACAGCCGGGGCATTTATCGCGGCCAGAAGCAGATCTGGTTCCTGTTGCGCCTGACGGGCCGGGACTGTGATGTGTGCCTGCGTGCGAGCACACACCCGGAATTCGATGCCTGGCGCTGGAACGAGTACTGGATTCCCATGGAGACCGTGGTCGACTTCAAGCGTGAGGTCTATCGACTGGCGCTGGAAGAACTGGAGCGCTACCTGCACAAGGACATCCGGTTCCTGCGGCAGCGGGCGCGCAGGCTGTGCGACCGGCGCAATGCGGTTCCGGAAGCGGCTTCACCCAACAAGGCCTGAAGGAGGGCGGACGCGACATGAAAATCCGGTTGCGTCCTTCGAGTGTTCCCGCGCCGGCAGTAGTGCGCGAGCCCGGTCAGCCCCTGTGGCAGGTTGCCCCCACCCGTGACGCATCCGGTCAGCGCCTGACCGACTTCATGATGCTGATTCCGCGCTTGCGCGAGCGCCCGGCGGGGGAAATCGAGCGCGCTTCGCGCGACATCCAGGCTGTCCTGGCCTTGCACCACGACGTGGTGTTTGCGGATCTCAATCTCAAGCTCAATCTGCTCTGGGTGTCGCTGCGACCCCGTCCTGGCGCGATTGCCGAGCTGGCTGCGGCCATTCGCTTGCGCGTGCCCGAAGCGGTATTGGTCGCGCATCAGCCTTTTGTGCTCTAGTCCTGCCGGCTGGCTCCGTTATTCTTGCGGCTACGGACACGAGGAGAGCCTGCATGAAACTGAACACCACTCTTGCCACGCTATCGGCGCTCGCGCTGCTGGGCGTAACCGGGGCGATGGCCAATGGCACACAGCCGGATACGCCGTTACAGCCCGCCAGCCCGCAGCAGCAGGTCAGCCCGCCGCAAGTCGCGCCCGGCGTCCCTATGGCCCCGGTGTGGGTGCAACTGCCCGCTGCCGGGAGCTATCCGTATTTCCTGGCGACCCCCCAGCCTGTGCCCGCCTACCCGCTGCCGCAGATGACGCTGCCGTCCGGCTGGGGACCGTTTGTGATGGTCTGGGTGCCGGTGCAGGCCTTGCAGGCCGCGTCTGTCCCGCCTGTCGTCGACTACGGTCCGGTGGCGGAGACGCCTGTGGTCATGCTGCCGGAACCCGATCCCGAACCGGCACCGCAGGCGGCGGCAACCGGCGAAACGCAACCGGCCGTTGCGCTGCCCGTGCCGGCCGACATGCCGGCCGCGAGCCCAGGTCCGGATGGGGCGGCGGTGCCAGCCGTTGCGCCCGAGGCGGCGATCCCTCCGCTTGAGCAGGCTGTCGCGGAATCGGTGCAAGTGTCGGTGCCGGCAACGGATGTCGATTATGGCCCGGTCGCCCCGACCCCCGTGGTCGAACTGCCGGATTTCACGGCTCCGCCTGCAGTGGCCGCGCCTGCGCAGCCCCCTGCCACGGTCAAGAAAAAGCCTGTTGTCAGGAAAAAGCCAGTGAGCAAAGCGCCTGCTGCTGCCACGCCAGCCAGAAAACGCATGTGCTGGAACAACGGCGTGGTCGCACCCTGTCGCTGAATATCCAGCCGGCGAACAGGGGTGTTCACCGGCCTGCTTCACCCGTTTGGGGTAATACCCAAGGGGGGCGAATTGGTTGATAATGCGCGATTCCCTATAGCAATGCTGGAGCAAACATGGCTGTTTCCGAACTTCAGGTTCAGACCGCGCTGAAAGAGCTGATCGACCCCAACACGCAAAAAGACTACATCGCCACCAAATCGGCCAAGAACATCAAGATCGATGGCGGTACCGTCACGCTGGACGTGGTACTGGGCTACCCCGCACAGAGCCAGCTGGCCATCCTCAAGCAGCAGATCGAGGACAAGCTCAAGTCCATCGACGGCGTGACCGCTGCCACGGCCAACGTCAGCTACAAGATCGTTTCGCACAGCGTGCAGCGTGGCGTGAAGCTGATCCCCAACGTCAAGAACATCATCGCCGTTGCCTCGGGCAAGGGCGGCGTCGGCAAGTCGACCACGGCCGTGAACCTGGCGCTGGCGCTGGCGGCTGAAGGCGCGTCCGTCGGGATGCTGGATGCCGATATCTATGGGCCCTCGCAGCCCACCATGCTGGGCATCACCGACAAGCCCGAATCGACCGATGGCAAGAACCTCGATCCCCTGATGGGGCATGGCATTCAGGCCATGTCAATCGGTTTCCTCATCGACGTCGAAACCCCCATGGTCTGGCGTGGCCCGATGGTGACGCAGGCGCTGGAACAGTTGCTCAACAACACCAACTGGAAAGAGCTCGATTATCTGGTCGTCGACCTGCCGCCCGGCACGGGCGACATCCAGCTGACACTCGCCCAGCGTGTGCCCGTCACCGGTGCGGTCATCGTCACCACGCCGCAGGACATTGCGCTGATCGACGCGCGCAAGGGCCTGAAGATGTTCGAAAAGGTCGGCATTCCCATTCTGGGCGTGGTCGAAAACATGAGCCTGCACATCTGCTCGAACTGCGGCCACGAAGAGCGCATCTTCGGCGAGGGCGGCGGCGAACGCATGTGCCGTGACTACAACGTGGAATTCCTCGGTGCCCTGCCGCTGGATGGCAGCATTCGCCACGACACCGACACCGGCAAGCCGTCGGTGGTGGCCGACCCCAATGGCCGCGTCACCGACATCTACAAGACCATTGCGCGTCGCGTGGCGGTGAAAATCGGTGAAACCGCAGTCGATCACTCGGCCAAGTTCCCGAATATCGTCATTTCCAACACCTGATGAGCATCAAGTCCGACCGCTGGATCCGCCGCATGGCGGAAACGCAGGGCATGATCGAGCCGTTTGAGCCCGGTCAGGTCAAATCCGTGGACGGCCGCTCCATCGTTTCGTACGGCACGTCGAGCTACGGCTACGACGTGCGCTGTGCGAACGAATTCAAGATTTTCACCAACCTCAACCACACGCTGGTTGACCCCAAGGCGTTCGATCCGGATTCGTTCGTCGAGGTTTCGGGCGCTTCCTGCATCATCCCACCCAATTCCTTCGCGCTGGCCCGTACGGTCGAATATTTCCGCATTCCCCGCAGCGTGCTCACGATCTGCCTGGGCAAAAGCACCTATGCCCGCTGCGGCATCATCGTCAATGTGACGCCGCTGGAACCGGAATGGGAAGGCCATGTCACGCTGGAATTCTCGAATACCACGCCGTTGCCCGCGCGCATCTACGCCAACGAAGGCGTGGCGCAAATGCTGTTTCTCGAATCCGACGAGGTCTGTGAAACCTCGTACAAGGATCGCGGCGGCAAATATCAGGGACAGGTCGGCGTGACCCTGCCCAAAATTTAACGTCCAGGACGTTTGTCCGACGTAGAATCCGCGCTTTTCCCAGCCTACTCCAGGAGCCGCCATGCGCTTCCGTTTTCCCGTTGTCATCATCGACGAGGATTTCCGTTCCGAGAATGCTTCGGGGCTGGGCATCCGCACGCTAGCCGAGGCGATTGAAAAAGAAGGCATGGAAGTGCTGGGGGTGACCAACTACGGTGACCTCACATCCTTCGCACAGCAGCAGGCGCGTGCCTCGGCCTTTGTGCTGTCGATTGACGACGAGGAACTGGCGGGCTCGGCCGAGGATGCCAACACCGCCCTGGAAAAGCTGCGGGGCTTTGTGGAAGAAGTGCGTTTCCGCAATGCCGAAATCCCCATCTTCCTGCACGGCGAAACGCGCACCGCGCGCCACATCCCGAACGACATCCTGCGCGAACTCAACGGCTTCATCCACATGCTGGAAGACACGCCGGAATTCCTCGCGCGCTACATCCTGCGCGAAGCACGGGCGTATCTGGATTCGCTGGTGCCGCCCTTCTTCCGGGCGCTCACGCATTACGCCGCCGACGGCTCGTATTCCTGGCACTGCCCCGGCCACTCCGGCGGTGTCGCGTTCCTGAAATCGCCCATCGGCCAGATGTTCCACCAGTTCTTCGGCGAGAACTTGCTGCGTGCAGACGTCTGCAACGCCGTCGACGAACTCGGGCAGATTCTCGACCACACCGGTCCGGTGGCGGCGTCCGAGCGCAATGCCGCGCGCATCTTCAACAGCGACCATCTCTTCTTCGTCACCAACGGCACCTCGTCGTCGAACAAGATGGTGTGGCACGCCAACGTGGCGGCGGGCGACATCGTGGTGGTCGACCGCAACTGCCACAAATCGATCCTGCACTCGATCATCATGTGCGGTGCGATTCCGATCTTCTTGACGCCGACGCGCAACCACTACGGCATCATCGGCCCGATCCCGATGGACGAGTTCCGGCCCGAGAACATCGCCAAGAAGATCGCGGCACACCCGTTTGCCAAGGACGCCAAGGGCGGGCCGCGCATCCTCACCATCACCCAGTCGACCTACGACGGCATCCTCTACAACGTCGACATGATCAAGGAACTGCTGGGCGATACCGTCGACACCCTGCATTTTGACGAGGCCTGGCTGCCGCACGCGACGTTCCACGACTTTTATCGCGGCATGCACGCCATCGGCAAGAATCGCCCACGCGCCGAAAACGCGCTGGTGTTTGCCACCCAGTCGACGCACAAGCTGCTGGCGGGCCTGTCGCAGGCGTCCCAGATCCTGGTGCAGGATGCCCAGACGCGCAAACTCGATTTCCACCGCTTCAACGAAGCCTATCTGATGCACATGTCGACCAGCCCGCAGTACGCGATCATCGCCTCCTGCGACATTGCGGCGGCGATGATGGAGCCGCCTGGCGGCACGGCGCTGGTCGAGGAATCGATCATCGAGGCGCTCGATTTCCGGCGCGCCATGCGCAAGGTCGACCAGGAATTCGGCGATTCGTGGTGGTTCCAGGTCTGGGGCCCCGACAGCTTCGCCGACGAAGGCATCGGCGAACGCGAGGACTGGATGCTGTCCGCCAACGACCGCTGGCATGAATTCGGTAACATCGCGCCGGGCTTCAACATGCTCGATCCGATCAAGGCCACGGTCATCACGCCCGGTCTGGATGTAGATGGTGCGTTTGCCGACTGGGGCATTCCGGCCGCCATCGTCACCAAATACCTGGCCGAGCATGGCGTCATCGTGGAGAAGACCGGGCTGTACTCGTTCTTCATCATGTTCACCATCGGCATCACCAAGGGCCGCTGGAACACGCTGGTCACCGCCCTGCAACAGTTCAAGTCCGACTACGATGAGAACCAGCCGCTGTGGCGCGTGCTGCCGGAATTCATTGAGAAATACCCGCGCTACGAGAAAACCGGTCTGAAAGACCTGTGCGACCAGATCCACGCCATCTACAAGGCCAACGACGTGGCGCGCCTGACCACCGAAATGTACCTGTCGGAAATGGCACCGGCGATGAAGCCGGCCGACGCGTTCGCCAAGATGGCGCATCGCGAGATCGAGCGTGTCGAGATCGACCGGCTCGAAGGCCGCATCACGGCGATGCTGGTGACCCCCTACCCGCCGGGTATTCCCCTGCTGATTCCGGGCGAGCGCTTCAACGCCACCATCGTGCGCTACCTCCAGTTCACCCGCTCGTTCAACGAAAAATTCCCGGGCTTCGAGACCGACGTGCATGGCCTCGTCGAGAACGCCGAGGATGGCAAGTACTACGTCGACTGCGTGACCCAGGCTGCCCCCTGACACAGGATTGATTTTTCAGGGAAAACGCGTATGATTCGCGCTCCCCGGTCTGCCGGGGCGTTTTTTTATACAAGCTTGGCTATTCAACCCTTGCTCCACCGCACCGCAGCGGGGGGCTGACCCGAAAGGAACATGATGCGGCATTACGAAATCGTATTTATCGTCCATCCCGATCAGAGCGAGCAGGTGCCCGCAATGATCGAGCGATACAAGGCGAACATCACCACCCGCGGCGGCACCATCCACCGTCTGGAAGACTGGGGCCGCCGCCAGATGGCCTACCCGATCCAGAAGGTGCACAAGGCCCACTACGTGCTGATGAACATCGAGTGCGACCAGGAAACCCTGGAAGAACTCGAACATGGCTTCAAGTTCAACGACGCCGTGTTGCGCCACCTGACCATCAAGCGCGACGATGCGGTCACCACCGCGTCGCCGATGATGAAGGAAGAGAAATCGCGCGACATGCTCGACAGCGCCAAGCCCGAAGCCGCTGCAGAAGCACCGGCTGCGGCCTGAGCGCACGAGTGGTTGAGAGCGTGTCGAACTGAACAGGCTGCGCATCAGCGGCGTCCTCATCC
>JBEQCD010000106.1:0-6287 GCA_041639515.1 Hydrogenophilales bacterium
CCCAGCAGACCGTGTTCATGATCACCCACGACGTCGACGAAGCCATCCTGCTGTCCGACAAGATCATGCTCATGTCCAACGGCCCGCACGCGCGCATCGCCGAAATCGTCAACAACACCCTGCCGCGCCCGCGCGATCGCAGCGCCATCCACAAGCACGCGTACTACTATCCCATCCGCACCCATCTGGTCGATTTCCTGGTGAGCCGCTCCAAGCTGTTCGGCGGTCTGCGCGCTGCGCCCGACGCCCCCAGCTCGCCCAGCGTGTTCGACCCCGCCGACCTGATCGAAGCCGAACCTGCCGCGCCGGCCGACGCCAACGTCGTGCCCATGCCGCAGGCCGGCAAGCCGCATATCCACCTTGTCAACGCCTAAGGATTCACGCATATGAACCGCACCGAAGTCACCGACCTCATCCTCGCCGCCAAACACAAGAAAGGCCTCAAGTGGGCCGACATCGCCAAGAAGGTTGGCCAGAGCAAGGAGTGGACGACCGCCGCGCTCCTGGGCCAGATGACCCTCGACAAGAAACAGGCCACCACCGTTGGAAAGATGCTCGGCCTGCCGCCCGAGGCGGTCGATCAATTGCAGATCGTGCCCTACAAGGGCAGCCTGCCCTCCGCGATTCCCACCGACCCGCTGATCTACCGGTTCTATGAACTGATCATGGTGTACGGCATCAGCATCAAGTCGCTCATCCATGAGGAATTCGGCGACGGCATCATGAGCGCGATCGATTTTTCGATGGATATTTCGCGGGTGGAGGATCCGAAAGGGGATCGGGTGCAGATTGTTTTGAATGGGAAGTTTTTGCCGTACAAGATGTACTGATTAAGTGGCGACGCGCGGTGCAATGCCGCGTGTCCTACTTGTGTGCTGTAGCCGGGGTTTTTGCGGGACTGCTGACCGTTGTTGGCCGGGCTACCCCCGGCCAACGAACCTTCACTCCACAGCCACAGCCGCCAAACTCACCCGATTCCGCCCGCCTTGCTTGGCGGCATACAGCGCCTGGTCGGCGCGTTCTATGAAGCTGGTGTTGGATTCGCCGGGCTGGTAGCGGGCCACACCGATGGAGAGGGTGACGCGGGCGACGGTTTCGTCGTGGTTGCCGCGTTTGATGCGGCCGCGTTCGATGGCGTGGCGGATTTGTTCGGCAAGGGCGTGAGCACCCTGAAGGCTGGTGTCGGGCAGGAGGATGATGAATTCTTCGCCGCCGAAGCGGGCGGCGGTGTCGCGGCCCTTGACGTTTTCCTTGATGACGCTGGCGACGGCGCGGATGACTTTGTCGCCGAAGAGGTGGCCGTAGGAGTCGTTGATCTGCTTGAAGTGGTCGATGTCGCACATGAGCAGGCAGGGGCTGTGTGCGGCGCTCTGTTCGTCGCTCAGGCAGGTTTCGAGTTTGTGTTCGAAACCGCTGCGGTTGGCCAGTCCGGTGAGGCCGTCTATGAGGGAGGCGTCGCGGGCGCGGGCCACTTCAACGCGCAGTTTCTGGATTTCGGTCTGGCTCTGGTCGAGCTGGGTTTTCAGGGCGCACATCGAGGTCTGCATGACTTCGGTGCCGGCGCGCAGCGCCCCGAGGTCGATGGCATCGGGATGGCGGCTGTATTCGTGGGTGATTTTTTCCAGCAGACCGCCGAAGGTGTCGGCTTCCTGGGTGGTGGTTGCGGTTGAGTGGGAAATGTCGCTCATCACCTGCTGGAAGCCGGAGATGAGCTTGCCCATGATCTTGTCGTCGACTTCGGCGACGTAGCGTTCGAACAGGGTGGCGATGTCGCTTTCGCCGAGTGCGCTGTGGTCCTTGAGCAGGCTGTCGGTGGCAGCCATGAGGGCGTTGTTCATGCCGGCCACGTATTCGTACCAGACGGCATAACTTACCGGGTGCAGTGCCGCATGCTGGCTGGACATGAGCGGCAGGGCACGCCTCAGGTATTCGGCGCTTTCTTCCTTGCTGTGCTGGTATTTCATGAGACGCTCCCCGTTTGTTGTGTTCGTGGTCTCGAATGCCGCCTGTTTGTCAGTGTTTGGCTGGGTGCGGCATCAGCTTGTCGATGTAGGCAATGGAAACGGCCGAAGCTATGAAGGCCATGTGGATGATGGTTTGCCACAACAGCACCTTCTCGTCGAGGTTTGGTGCGTTGATGAAGGTTTTGAGCAGGTGGATCGACGAGATGCCGATGATGGCGGTGGCGAGCTTGACCTTGAGCACGTTGGCGTTCACATGCGACAGCCATTCCGGCTCGTCGGGATGGCCCGCCAGGTTCAGGCGCGACACGAAGGTTTCGTAACCGCCTACGATCACCATGATGAGCAGGTTGGAGATCATCACCACGTCGATCAACCCCAGCACGATCAGCATGATCTTCTCTTCCGTCAGCGTGAACGTGCCGACGACGAGGTGTTCGAGTTCGACCATGAAATGCACGACATAGACCACCTGGGCGGCGATCAGGCCAAGATAGAGCGGAACCTGCAGCCAGCGGCTGCCGAACAGGATGGACGACAGCAGTTTGTTGCTTGCGGTGGGCGGACGGTTGAGCGGTGCTTTCATGGTGGTGGGTTGGTGCGTTTGAAAAGTGAACAGGATGAGGCTTTTTATTTACAGGACATAGCGGGCGAGATCTTCTCGTGCCGCCAGGGTGCCAAGTCGGGTGGACACCGCTTCGGCATCGACGATATGGTCACCGCCAACGTTGCCGGCGTCGAAGGAAATGTCTTCCAGCAGTTTTTCCATCACGGTGTGCAGCCGGCGTGCGCCGATGTTCTCAGTGCGTTCGTTCACCTCGAAGGCGATTTCGGCGATGCGGCGGATGCCGTCGGGGGTGAACTGGAGCGTCACACCCTCGGTCGCCAGCAGCGCCTCGTACTGGCGCACGAGGCAGGCATCGGTGGCGGTGAGGATGCGCTCGAAATCCTCCACCGAAAGCGCCTGCAATTCGACGCGGATCGGCAGCCGGCCCTGGAGTTCAGGGATCAGGTCGGACGGCTTGGCCAGATGAAACGCGCCGCTGGCGATGAAGAGGATGTGGTCGGTCTTCACCATGCCGTACTTGGTGCTGACGGTGGTCCCCTCGATCAGCGGCAACAAATCGCGCTGTACGCCCTGGCGCGACACGTCGCTGCCGTGGGCGTCGCTGCGGGTGGCAATCTTGTCGATTTCGTCGAGGAACACGATGCCGTTCTGTTCCACGGCGTCGAGCGCCTGCTGCTTGATGTCTTCATCACCGACCAGGCGCGCAGCCTCTTCCTCAGTCAGGAGCTTCATGGCGTCCTTCACCTTCAGCTTGCGCGTCTGGCGGCGGGTCTGCCCGAGGTTGGCGAACATGCCCTGCAACTGCTGCGACAGGTCTTCCATGCCCGGCGGCGTGAAGATTTCCATGTTGGGGCTCACGGCCGCCAGGTCGATGTCGATTTCCTTGTCGTCGAGCTGTCCTTCGCGCAGCATCTTGCGGAAGCGCTGACGCGCCGCGCCGTCTTCGCGCGGCGCGTCGGTGTCGTTGAAACCCACGCTGCGTGCAGGCGGCAGCAGGGCATCGAGGATGCGGTCCTCGGCGGCTTCTTCGGCACGGAATTTCACCTTCTGCGTGGCCTGCGCGCGCAGGTCCTTGATCGCGGTTTCCATCAGGTCGCGGATGATGGTGTCGACGTCGCGACCAACGTAGCCCACCTCGGTGAACTTGGTCGCCTCGATCTTGATGAAGGGCGCGTTGGCGAGCCGGGCCAGCCGCCGCGCAATCTCGGTCTTGCCCACGCCGGTGGGGCCGATCATCAGGATGTTCTTGGGGGTGATCTCGTGGCGCAGCGGTTCGGCCACCTGCTGGCGACGCCAGCGGTTGCGCAGCGCGACCGCAACCGCGCGCTTGGCGGCGGCCTGGCCGACGATGTGCTTGTCGAGTTCGTGGACGATTTCTTTGGGGGTCATTTCAGGGGACGGTGAACGGTGAGCAGTGAGTGGGGTGCCACCTCACAGGGTTTCGATCACGTGATTCTGGTTGGAATAGATGCAGATGTCCCCCGCGATGGTGAGGCTCTTTTTCACGATTTCAAGCGGCGGCAGTTCGGTGTTCTGCAACAGCGCGATTGCTGCGGACTGCGCAAACGCACCGCCGGAGCCGATGGCGGCGATGCCGAGTTCGGGTTCGAGCACGTCGCCGTTGCCGGTGATGATGAGCGTGTGTTCTGTATCGGCCACGGCGAGCATGGCTTCGAGCCGGCGCAGCATGCGGTCGGTGCGCCAGTCCTTGGCGAGTTCGACCGCGCTTCTGAGCAGATGCCCCTGGTGCTTTTCCAGCTTGGCCTCGAAGCGCTCGAACAGGGTGAAGGCGTCGGCAGTGCCGCCGGCAAAGCCGGCCAGTACGCGTTCCTGATACAGCCGGCGGACCTTGCGCGCGGTGGCCTTGATGACGATGTTGCCCAGGGTGACCTGGCCGTCGCCGCCGAGTGCGACCTGGTTGCCCCGGCGGACCGAGAGGATGGTGGTGCCGCGATATTGTTCCATGCCGCGATTATAAAGGCCGGGCGGGCCGGCGTGTGAGCCAGCGCCAGAGCCGGCGCAGCATCCAGAGCGTGGCGAGGCAGAAGACGCCGAGCGCGCCGAGAAAGAGCAGCGGATGGACGAAGGCAAGCCAGAGCCCGGCCCCGAGCAGCGTTTCTTCGCCGAACGAAGCGGCGACATTGCTGACCGGTTCGGGTGAGGTGTTGATCAGCGCGCGGGTGCCGGCCTTGGCGACGTGGCTGGTGGCGGCGAACCCGCCGCCGGCGAGCGCGGCCAGCGTCTGCATCGCGCCGCTGCTGTCACTGAACACGGCAGCCGCGAGCAGGGCACCGGCCGGAATGCGGATGAAGGTCTGGACGGTGTCGGAGAGGCTGTCGACGAAGGGAATCTTGTCCCCCACGAATTCGGCCAGCGCGAGCACGCCGCTGCCCGCCAGCACCAGCGGGTGCGACAGCACGGTCAGCGATTCCGGCAGGTCGAAGCTGCCGCTGCGCCCGAGCAGGCCCAGCACGAACACCACGGCGTAGAGCCGCAGGCCGGCCCCCCACGCCAGGGCTGCGGCGAGCGCGGCCTGGGCGAGGAAGGCGTCGGACATTCAGGTTGAACCTGGGAACCGCAATTGGCCGCTTGTCACCGTTGTGAGGGCAGTAGGGCGGGAATACTTTCCCGCCGTGACGGTAGGTCGTACAAGAAAATGTCGGCAAAGTATTGCCGACCTACGGCAAGCTCGTTTTTCATCTTCAGGAGTGTCAATGCGCCATGAAAGTTAAACGGGGTGGCGGGGCATCAGCTGGGCCAGCTGGTCGATGCCCATGACGCGGAAGAGTTCGTGGATGAGGGCGTTGTGGCCGCGCAGGGTGATGCTCTTGCCGGTGCCCAGACATTGCATGAGCACGCTGATGAACTGGCTGACGCTGCCGTAGTCGACGCGGGTGACCTGGGAGAGGTCGACCAGCACGCTGCTGTGGCTGGCCGCGTAGCCGCAAACCTGTTGCAAGGAACTGTCGTTGGCGGGGGTGATTTCCCCGGTCAGCTTGAAGGCGTCGTCCAGGGCGGGTTCGGGGGGCGGGGCCTGGATCACTTCGGCGGCGCGGACTTCGCTCCACGACGGCGGCGAGACCTCGAAGCGCACCGCATAGTCCACGGCCAGGTCTTCAAAGGCTTCCATCTGGCCCAGGGTCTGGTAGATCTCCAGCAGCAGCAGCCAGTGCACGGTGCGGCTGTGGGTGGCGCGGTTCAAGTCCTGCAGCAGGGCGATCAGGCGGTCGACGCCGCTCACCTGCAACTTGCGCTTGGTCTTGCGGGCCTGGGCGAGGATTTTGGCGCACTCGTCGGCACCGGCTTCGTCGACCATTTCGATGCGTGAAAAATCGATGCGCAGCGTCGCTTTGCGGTCGACGTCGGCCATGCCCTGGGCAAGGGCCTGGGCGGCCTTGCGGTCGAGCAGGCCTGGCAGGTCGAGGCTGGCCCCGGCCGGCTGGCCGGGTGCGGCGGCGGGCGCGCTGCCGCTCTGGGGCTTCCAGACCGGCGGCGAGGTTTCAAAGCGCATGGCGTAATCGAGCCCCAGTTGCTCGAATTCCTTTTCGCGGTTCTGCACGGCGTAGAGGTCGAACAGCATGTGCCAGGCGCGGCGGTCGGCGTTACCCAGAATGTCCTTCAACTGCCGCTCGGCCATGTCGGGCTGGCCGCTGGCGTAGAGGATGGCGGCCTCGTCGACCGGGGATTGCGGCGCGCCGCTGCTTTCCTCGACGACGATGCCGGAGGACGGCCCGATCCCCACCCCGACCACGGTCTGG
>JBEQCD010000107.1:0-6117 GCA_041639515.1 Hydrogenophilales bacterium
ACGAAACACCGCGTGCTGCCAGCTCGCCGCCTGCCATGAACGCACCGACCCATCTCCTCACCGACGATCATCTGCGCGCGCAGGTCAAGCTCCTGGGTACCCTGCTGGGCCAGGTGCTGCTCCAGTTCGCGGGTGAAGACGTGTTCGACACCGTGGAAACCCTGCGTCGCGGCTTTGCCGAACTGCACCAGCAGGAAGACCAGGCGCGCCGCACCGAACTGATGGCGCTGATCGATGCCTTGCCGCCGGAAAAAATCGAGCTGGTGGTGCGGGGCTTCACCAGCTATTTCATGCTGGTGAACGTGGCGGAAGAGAGTTTTGCGCACCGCAATCGCCGCCGCATGCTGTCGCACGGCATGTCCCTGTGGGAAGGCTCGTTCGACCGCACCGTGGGCGAACTCAAGGCGCAGGGTCTCACCGCGTCAGCGTTCCAGGACATGGCAAACCGCCTGCATTTTGCCCCGGTGTTCACCGCGCATCCGACAGAAGCCCGCCGCCGCGCAGTGATGGAAGGCATGCGCCGCGTCTTCCTCATTTGCGACCAGCTCTACAGCCCGACGCTGGGTGTGAACGACCAGCGCGAACTCGAAACCCAGCTCGCGGCAGAAATCCAGACCATGTGGCGCACCGACGAATTGCGTGCTGCCAAGCTGGAAGTGCGCGACGAGGTGCGCAATGGCTTGTATTACGTTCGTGAAAGCCTGTTCGAGGCTGTCCCCAAGGCGTACCAGTATTTCGAGAAGGCCTTGCGCCGTCACTACGGCGTGAACGCCGATGGAGCCGCGCCGGTCACCGTGCCCAGTTTCATCCGCTTTGGTTCGTGGATTGGTGGTGACCGCGACGGCAATCCCTTTGTCACGGCTGACGTCACCGAATGGACGGTCTACACCCAGATGAAGGCCGCACTCGATGAGTATCGCGCGCGCGTGCTCGACCTGCGGCAGACGCTCACCCACAGCAGTGGCTGGTGCAAGCCGTCCGATGCCTTCCTCGAACGGCTGACCGAGTGTGAAAGCGAATATGGCGAACAGGTGTTCCGGGGCACCGCCGTGCAGATCTATGCACGCGAACCCTACCGCCGCATGGCTGCAATCATGCTGGCGCGGCTGGACGCCAATCTGTCCTATGTACACCAGGCGCTGGCAGACGTGCCGAGCTTCAAGCCGCACCTGGCCTACGACAATGCCCGCGTGTTTCTCGATGATCTGATCCTCCTGCGCGATTCGCTCATCAGCCATGGCGACCGGGTGGTGGCCATGCAGGGGTTGCAATCGCTGATCCGCCTGGTGGAGAGCTTTGGCTTCCATCTGCTTCAGCTCGACATCCGCCAGGAGTCCACCGTCCACACCCGCACGGTGGCATCGGTGCTGAAACAGATCGATCCGGATTTCGATTACACCGCCGCCGACGAAGCCAGCCGGATGACCCGCCTGGCCGCCTGGATCGGCCACATCGACCCGATTCCGGTCAACGACGCCGTGCTCGACGAAGAAGCGCGCGAGGCGCTGGCGGTGTTCCGCCGCATGGCCAAGCTTTCTGCCGAGGTGGGCGACGAGCTGTTCGGGGCCTATGTGATCTCGATGACGCACAGTGCCAGCCATGTCATGGAAGTGATGCTGCTGGCACGCCTGGTGGGGCTGGCGGGCCACACCGGCAGCGAATGGTTCTGCCGCCTGTTGGTTGCGCCGCTGTTCGAGACCGTCGAGGACCTGCAGCACAGCGAAGACATCCTCGACGCCCTGCTGTCGAACCCGGTCTACCGGGCGCTCATCGCCGCCAACGGCAACCGCCAGGAAGTGATGCTCGGCTATTCCGACTCGTGCAAGGACGGCGGCATCCTCGCCTCCAACTGGAACCTCTATCAGGCCCAGCTTTCGATCATTGCGCTGACGCAGCATCACGGCGTCGAATGCCGCCTGTTCCACGGGCGCGGCGGCACGGTCGGGCGGGGCGGCGGCCCCACCCACGAGGCCATCCTGTCGCAACCGCCCGGCACGGTCAACGGCGAGATCAAGTTCACCGAGCAGGGCGAAATGCTGTATTACAAGTACAGCAACCCGGAAACCGCCACCTATGAAATCGGCATGGGCGTGACCGGCCTGCTCAAGGCCAGTGCCACCGCACTGGCGCACAGCGACGTGCGCTACCCGCAGGAATACCTCGACCGGATGCGCGACATCGCGGCGGCCGGGGAGTCCGCCTACCGCGCACTGATCGGCACCGAAGGCTTCATCGACTATTTCTACGAGAGCACGCCGGTGGCCGAAATCGGCACGCTCAACATCGGCAGCCGGCCGTCGCATCGCAAGAAGGCCGACCGTTCGCTGGGGTCGATCCGTGCCATTCCCTGGGTATTCGGCTGGGCGCAGTCACGCCACACCCTGCCGGCCTGGTATGGCATCGGCAGCGCGCTGCGGCATTACCAGGACAGCACTGAACACGGCATCGACGACCTGCGCGAGATGTACCGCGAGTGGCCGTTCTTCCGGGGCCTGCTGTCCAACGTGCAGATGGCGCTGACCAAGGCAGACATCGAGATTGCCGAGGAGTACG
Source organism: Hydrogenophilales bacterium (assembly GCA_041639515.1). GTDB lineage: Bacteria > Pseudomonadota > Gammaproteobacteria > Burkholderiales > Thiobacillaceae > Thiobacillus. The sequence goes on from JBEQCD010000107.1 coordinate 2,554, forward strand.
CGCGCCTGTGCGAGCATCCCAACGCCATGGGCGTTTACCGGGCCATCGCCGACGAATTTGCGCTGACCGTCGATAACGTCAAGCGCATTGCCGGCATCGCGGCCCTGCTGGAAGACAACCCGGCACTGTCGCTGTCGATCTCGCGCCGCCGGCCCTACATCGATCCCATCAACCACATCCAGGTGCGCATGCTCAAGCGCTACCGCACCGGCACCGTGTGGGAAGCCGAGCAGGACACCTGGCTCACGCCGCTCAAGCGCTCCATCAACGCCATCGCGGCCGGGATGCGCAACACCGGATGAGCGCGCCGACCGCGCCCGCGCCCGCGCCGCGCCGGCGCGGCCTGGTGGCCGCGCTGCTGGCGGCGGCCCTGCTGTTCGTGGTGGCCTGTGCGCTGGCGCTGTATGCCTTCATGCTCAATGTCGACCTCGACGAAGTGAAGCGCCGCCTGTCGCGCGAAGTCGAGGCGCGTGCGCTGTCCGAGCGCTACCTCACCGAAACCCGCAACCAGCTCCTCGCCAGCCAGCGTGAGATCGAACAGCTGCGGCAGCAGATTGCGTTCAAGGAATCCGATTACCAGGCGGCGATTTCGGCCAAGCCGGTCCTGCCCGTGGTGGTCAATTTCCGCGAGTCCATGCTGGGCAGGGGGCTCGTCGCCGTGATCCGCAACAACAGTGATCGTTACCTCACCGTGGTGCTGTCGGTGCGCAATCCCACGCTGTCCACCGTCAAGCGCTTCAAGTTCGACCTGGAGCCGCAATCGAGCACCGATTTCGGCCATCTCGAAGGCTGGCAATTCGCCTCAGGCGACGAATTCGCGCTGTTCAACGACGAATTTTCCGCCCTGCGGCTGAACGTGCCCTGAGCGGGGCTGGATTTTTGCCGGCTGCCGTGCTTAAATAGGATATAAATATCCGTATAGGTGACGACATGGCGATGACGACGCTCGACCTGCTGCGCAAATACAGCGTGCCCGGCCCGCGCTACACCTCCTATCCCACTGCGCCGTATTTCCACACCGGTTTTGGCGAGACCGACTGGGCGGACGCGCTGGCCCGGCCCGCGCCCGATCGTGGCCTGTCGCTTTACACCCACGTCCCGTTCTGCGATTCGCTCTGCTACTACTGCGGCTGCAACATGGTCGCCACCCGCGATTACGGCAAGACCCGTCCGTACCTCGCCGCGCTCGACCGCGAAATGGCGACCACCGCCGCGCGCATCGACCCGGCGCGTGCCGCCCACCAGCTGCACTGGGGCGGGGGTACGCCCACCTACCTGAGCCCGGACGACATCCGCGCGCTCATGGCCATGACACGGCGGCACTTCAACATCGCCGACCACGCCGAGATCAGCTGTGAAGTCGACCCGCGCGACCTCACCCGCGCGCACCTCGAAGCCTTGCGGGAATCCGGCTTCAACCGTGTGTCCTTTGGCGTGCAGGACATGGACCCCGCCGTGCAGCAGGCAGTCAACCGCATCCAGTCGGCCGAGCTGATCCAGCAAGTGCTCGACTGGTCACGCGAACTCGGTTTTGCAAGCATCAACCTCGACCTCATCATCGGCCTGCCGAAGCAGACCCCCGACAGCTTCCGCCGCACCCTCGATCAGGTTGCCGCCTGGACACCCGACCGCGTGGCCGTGTTCGCCTACGCCCACGTGCCCTGGATGAAAAAGCACCAGCGCCTGATCCGCGAGGCCGACCTGCCCGACCTGACCGCTCGCCTCGCCCTGCAGGAAGCCGTGGACACGCGTCTCGCCGAAGCCGGCTACGTCAACATCGGGCTCGACCATTTCGCCCGCCCCGAAGACGAACTGGTGCGCGCGCAGCAGAACAGGACGCTGTGGCGCAATTTCCAGGGCTACACCACCCACAAGGACAGCGACATCCTCGCCTTCGGCGCATCCAGCATCAGCCAGACCGCCGACACCTACATGCAGAACGAAAAGAACCTCAAGCGTTACCAGGACCGCATCGGCTATACGGGCCTGGCCGTCGAACGCGGCGTGCGTCTCACCCGTGACGACCAGATCCGCCGCGACGCGATCACCCGCGTGATGTGCGACCTGGCGCTCGATTTCGGCGAATTCGGGGCCGAATGGTCGGTCGATTTTCCCCGCTATTTCGAGTCGGCGCTCGCCGACCTGCGGCCGCTGGCCGACGACGGGCTGGTCGAGATCGGAACCGGCAGCCTGACCGTTACCGAAACCGGCCGGCGCTTCCTGCGCAACATCGGCATGTGCTTCGACCGTTACCTGAAGGACGCGGCGAGCGAGCAGCCCCGCTATTCGAAAACCGCCTGATCGCCGGCGTGCGCTGACAGGGCGGCTGCGGGAAATGACCGTCGGGTCGGCGGCGATCGGTACGCTTTGGAATTGTGATGCCTGCGCTACAGTCCGGGCAAAAGCGAACAAACAATGCGGCGAATCCTGTATCCCCTTCTTGTTGGACTGCTGTACTTTGCGGGCGCACGGCTGGGGGTGATGGCCTCGGCCATGTCCGAAGGCATCGCCATTTTCTGGCTGCCCAATGGTGTCCTGCTGGCTGCGCTGCTGCTCGCGCTTGCGCGCGACTGGCCTACCTGCTGGCTGGCGTGGCGGCCGAAGTATTCGCCGACCTGCCCACGTTCACGCTGGTGCAAGCGCTGGGGTTTGTAGCCATCAATCTCTTCGAATGTCTGCTTGCGGCCACGCTACTGCGTCTGCTCGCATCTCCATTCCGTTTTGATCGCCTGCGCAATGTTGTGGTGTTCGGGCTCGTTGCCTTGATCCTGGCACCTGGTCTGGCAGCCTTACCCGGTGCAGCCATCTACCATCTGGACCCGGCTGCCCAGGCATCGTTCTGGTTCTATTGGCGGGTCTGGTGGGTGGGTGACAGCCTGGGTGTGTTGCTCGTCGTGCCCCTGGTGCTCAGCTGGTTTTCCAGCCGGCAGTCCGATGGGGGAGGCGGGAGGGGAGAGGCCGGCATCATTGTGGTCCTGGGCACTGGTCTGTCCTGGTACGTGTTCGCCCAACCGCATGGAGCCGGTCCGCCCCTGTCCGACGCGCCTTTCCTGCTGCTGCCCGTCATCCTGTGGACGGCTGTTCGTTACGGCGTAAGAGAAACCGCCGCATTGGGGCTGATCATCGCGATCACCGCCATTGTTGCCGAGCTGCATGATCTGGGCCCGTTCCTGGCCGATACGCCCGAGGCAACCGTACTGAACGTGCAGATGTATCTGATGACGCTGCTGTTTTCTTCCCTGGCGCTGGCGGCCCTGTTGCAGGAACTGCGCGACCGAAATGCAAGCCTGCTGGCCAGGGACAGGGAACTCCGCCAGTCACGGGACGCCATCCGCCAGATGAACCTCGAACTCGAATCACGGGTCGAGGCCCGCACGGCCGAACTGCAGGAAGCCAATCGCCGGCTGGAGGCGCTGGCCTCGGTCGACCCCCTGACCGGTGCCAGCAATCGTCGCCACTTTCTCCAGATGGCCCAGCTGGAGGTCGACCGTGCCCTGAGGCTCGGGCTGCCCATGGCCGCAATCATGCTGGACCTCGATCATTTCAAGCGCATCAACGATGCCC
>JBEQCD010000108.1:0-6082 GCA_041639515.1 Hydrogenophilales bacterium
CGGCGCAGCTGGGCTATCTGGTCACGCATCGCGCCCGCTCCAAGGTACGGACCTGGTTTCGCCAGCGGGATGTCGGTGAGCAGGTGGCGCTCGGCCGCACGTTGCTCGACAGGGAAATCAAGCGGCTCGGTGCCGTTGAACCCAACCTGGAAAAGCTCGCGCAGCGGCTTCAGTTCAACCGGCTGGACGAGTTCCTCGCCGCATTGGGGCGGGGGGACGTGGGCCAGCGTGACCTGGTCCAGGCCCTGCAGGATGCCGGCAAGCTGGCACCGGCAGTGCTGCTGCCCACGACCAGAACGCGCGCCCGCGCCCGCTCCGGCAACCCGGTGGTGATCCCGGGACTGGGCGACGTGCCCCTGACCATGGCACGCTGCTGCAAGCCGGCACCGCCGGATGCACTCGTGGCGTATACCACGGTGGGGCGCGGTGTGACCGTGCACCGCGCCGATTGCGCAGCCTTGAAGCGCGCCAATCCGGCACGGATGCTGCCTGCGGAATGGGGCATCGAGGCCGGCGCGGCGTTCGAGGTCGAGGTTCACGTGAAGGCTTTCGACCGTCAGGGGCTGTTGCGGGACATTTCCGATGTGATCGCCAAGGACAAGCTCGATGTGCTGCGCGTCAACACCGAAAGCCGCGGTGAATTCGCCACCATGCAGCTGACCGTGCGCGTGCGCGAACTGGCGCAACTGTCACGGCTGCTGGTGCGGTTGCAGCATGTGCAGAACGTCATCGAGGCGCGGCGGGCCTGAATGTGCAGCCGCTCACCCCGGTACCGGGCTCGTGCCGGTTGCCCGCATTGCCCCGGCAAAAGTGGGGAGCCTGTAAGCAGGGGCAAGGCCCGGCATGACGCCTGATCAACCAGACGACACGCCGCCCCCGGACACGCCCCAGCCCTGGTGGCGCAACTGGAAAATCATGCTGCCGCTGTGGCTGGCCATGGGTGGGCTGGCCTGGTTTGCACTGCGCCACAATGTCGACCAGAGCGTGGTGGCGGGCAGCGTGGTGGCCATCGGTCTGATCTCGAATGCGTTTGCCTGGCTGCTGGGGCTGATTGCCCTGGTGCCGGTCATCGGGCCGATCATCGTCAAGGTGCTGTCGGTTGGCCTGATCTGGCTGCTCAACGCACTGGGATATCTCGTCTCGTACATTGCCATCCGGCGCGGCTATTCCAGGGACGTCCTGACCTATCGCGGCCTCACCGTCGCGCTCATCATCGGCATCGTCATTGGCTTTGTGATCGGCAAGCTGCTGTAGTGCCCAGCGGCCTGCCCTCATTGCGCCAGGATGCGGCGCGCCAGTACCTGCAGGCTGCAAGGTGTCAGGTCCGGCGTGCTGAGGTCGAGATCGTCCGGCCCCGGCGCGTAGTTGTGCGCCAGCGATTTCCGGTAGGCGGGGTCGTAGTGCTGCGTCAGCAGGGCGGCGACGAGTTCGGGCCACGCACCCGCCCGGGCCTGGGCCTGCCAGGCGGCAATGGTCTCGTTACCCCGGAGTTCGGCCAGATGGGCCAGGCGGGCATTGAGCGCCTCAGGCATGGCCAGAAAGTGTGCGTAATCCTCGATCAGCAGCTGAACCCGTGCAGCAAGTGGCGCGTCGATGCGTATGCAGGGACTGCTGCGCATGGCGGCGATCAGGGCATCCGGGACGGTCAAGGCACCGATGCGTTTGCTTTCGGATTCCACATACACCGGCCGGGCCGGCTCAAACGAAGCGAGTGCGGACCAGATTGCGCTCTCGAAGCCTTTTTGCGCGGGCTGGGGCGCATCCGGCCGGGCACCGAGCAGTGATCCGCGATGTGCGGCCAGATCTTCCAGGTCGAGTACCTGTGCGCCTGCCTGTTCGAGCGCGGTGAGCAGGCGGCTTTTCCCGCTTCCGGTGGGGCCGCTGACGACGCGGAATCGCAGGGTGGCGGGCAGTGACGCGAGTTCGGCGACCACGTGGCGACGGTAGGATTTGTAGCCTCCTTCGAGCTGCGCCGCGTTAAAACCGATCTTCTGCAGGATGTGCGTCATCGCCCCGCTGCGGTTGCCACCCCGCCAGCAGTACACCAGGGGGCGGTAGTGCTTGGGTTTGTCGGCAAACCAGGTTTCGAGGTGGCGCGCAATGTTGTGCGCGATCAGCGCCGCGCCCACTTTCTTGGCCTCGAAGGGCGATACCTGCTTGTAGAGCGTGCCGACGCGGACACGTTCGTCGTTGTCGAGCACCGGCAGGTTGATCGCGCCCGGGGCGTGATCTTCGGCGAACTCGCCGGGTGAGCGGACGTCGATGACCTCGTCAAAGCGGGGCAAGTCTGCTACGGTGGCGGCGCGCAAAATCAGGATTCTCCCTAGATGGACACAATCAAACTCACGCAATTTTCACACGGTGGCGGATGCGGCTGCAAAATCGCCCCGGCGGTGCTGAAGGACATTCTCTCCCAGTCCGCCCCCATGAGCGGGTTTGCCGACCTGCTGGTCGGCACCGAAACCTCGGATGACGCTGCGGTCTATCGGCTCAATGAGAGCCAGGCCATTGTCGCCACCACCGATTTCTTCATGCCCATCGTCGACGATGCCTTTGATTTTGGCCGGATCGCGGCGACCAATGCACTTTCCGACATCTACGCCATGGGCGGGCGGCCGCTGTTTGCGCTGGCCATTGTGGGCATGCCCGTAGGCAAATTGCCGGTGGAGACCATACGCGGCATTCTGGCAGGCGGTGAGGCAGTGTGTCGCGCCGCCGGGATTCCGGTGGCCGGGGGACATTCGATCGATGCGCCAGAGCCGATCTACGGCCTGGTGGGCATCGGAGTGGTGCATCCGGAACGCATCAAGCGCAACAGTGCCGCCCGGGCGGGCGACACCCTGATCCTGGGCAAGCCCCTGGGGGTCGGCATCCTGTCGGCGGCGCTGAAGAAAGGCACGCTCACGGACGCCGGCTATCGCAATATGGTCGACACCACCACGCAACTCAATGCCGTGGGGGCCGCCCTGGGAGAACTCGACGGGGTTCACGCGATGACCGATGTCACGGGATTTGCCCTGCTCGGACATCTGCTGGAAATTGCCCGGGGTTCGGGCCTCACGGCCCGCGTCGAATGGTCACGCGTGCCGAAAATTGCCGAGGCCCTTGCCCTTGCCGAGGCGGGCGTGGCGACCGGCGCGGCGGACCGCAACTGGGCCAGCTATGGCCATGAGGTCGTTACCGACCCGGCAGTGGCCGAATGGCAACGCAAGTTTATGTGTGATCCTCAGACCAGTGGGGGCTTGCTGGTGGCGTGCGCGCCTGAAGCAGTGGCGCGTGTCATGGATACGTTCCGCCAGGCAGGATTTGCCGAGGCTGCGGTCATCGGCCAACTCGGTGCGGGCGCACCGAGGGTGTCGGTCGTTTAGACGACTTTCAGGTTGGCGGGTTTGCGGTCTTCGTTGCGGCGTCCACTCGGTGCAACACGGCGGTCAACCGTCACCCCCTCTGGAAGCGCGGCTCCGCGCGGCGCAACACGCCGGTCGCCAAGGCGGCGTTCGAGCGGAATGAATTCAACCTGATAAACGGGCAGGGCAGCCATGTGGATTTCCCCCATGTCGAGTTGTTGACAAGTTTAGTCGGGATTTCAACAAATTTACAATTGGCTAGACCGCCGGCTGGTAGAAAAATTCCACCGTTCGTCAGGGTAAATGTGCAAAAAATCAACGCTGGGCGGTGCGAACCAGACGCTGCTTTTCCCGTTGCCACTCACGGTCCTTCTCGGCTGCGCGCTTGTCGTGCTGTTTTTTGCCTTTGGCGAGGCCCACGGTCAGCTTGATCCGTCCCCGGGTGAAATGCAGGTCGAGCGGCATCAGGGTATAGCCCGCGCGTTCGGTACGGCCGATCAAATTGTCGATTTCGCCGGCGTGCAGCAACAGTTTGCGTGAACGGGTCGGGTCGGCCAGAATATGGGACGAGGCAGAGGCGAGCGGACTGATGTGGCAGCCGATCAGCCAGATGGCCCCGTTCTTCACCACCACGTAGGCTTCCTTCAATTGCACCCGGCCGGCGCGTATCGATTTGACTTCCCAGCCCTCGAGCACGAGCCCCGCCTCGTATTTCTCCTCGATGAAATAATCGTGGAAGGCTTTTTTGTTATCGACGATGCTCATGTCAGACCGGCTTGCGTACAATTCTTGATTTTACAAGCCTTTGGGTCGAGATGGCGCGTGTGGAGAAGAGCGTGCTGGTGGGGCATACGCCGGAACGCATGTTTGAACTGGTCGACCGGGTGGAAGATTACCCGGCATTCCTGCCCTGGTGCGGCGGAACCGAGCTGAAGCTGCGCGACGCAAGCCAGACGGTGGCGACCATCCACATAGCCTACCTGGGCATACGCCAGAGCTTCACCACCGAAAACGCCAAGACCTATCCCAACGAGATGCGGATACAGCTGCGGGACGGCCCGTTTGCCGAACTGGAAGGCGACTGGGTGTTCACGCCGCTGGGGCAGGATGCCTGCAAGATCGAATTCCGCCTGCATTACGTGTTTTCGAGCCGGATGCTGGAAACCGTGCTGGCACCGGTGTTCAGTCATATCACCAGCACGTTCGTCGATGCATTCGTAAAGCGCGCGGACGAGGTGTACGCGGCATGAGCGGCGGCGCGATCCAGGTGGAGGTGGTTTACGCCCTGCCGGCCGTTCAGCCCCTGATGCGTGTTGCACTGGTCGACGGGGCTACGGTCGGGGATGCGATTCGTGCCTCGGGCCTGCTGGAGGCCTATCCGGACATCGACCTCGCCAAAAACAAGGTCGGCATCTTCAGCAAGCTGGTGAAGCTGGATGAAAAAGTGCGTGACCGTGACCGCGTAGAGATTTATCGGCCCCTGCTGGCGGACCCGAAGGAAGTCCGGCGCAAACGGGCCGAAGAGGGCAAGGTCACCAAAAAAGGGGGGGGCGATGTCCCGGCCGGCGAGCCGGCGGCGTCAGCCTGACGCGCATTTATTTGCAGTTTTCTGAAACGGCCTTCTGGCTGTTTGCCAGCGCCTCGGCACGCGCCCGGTCGTCGAGGTAGACACGCTGCCCTGCGGCATTGGTCGAGTAGACACGCGGTTTGTTTTGCAGCGTGGTGAGGTTGTTGCGGGCCTTGTCGCAGTTTTCCCGCTTGATGCGAGCCTGCTCTGCATCCTTGTCCGCCTTGGCTTTGGCTCCTGCAGATTCTTTCAGGCGCTTCTGGTAGTCCTGCTCACGTGCGTTGAGCGACTGCCTCGCCTGCTCGGTAATCGCTGTCTGGGCAGCCGAAGATCCTCGTACGGTTTGCGCGTCTACGGTGGGGGGTTGGTCGGAATAATGTACCTTGCCTGAGCCGTCGACCCATTTGTAGACCTCGGCATGCGAGGTCAGCGGAAAAGCCGCACACGCAAAAAACAAAAGCCTTCCGGCGTGATGCCGGAAGGCTTGCTTGCAGGCAAGGTGGAGCGGATCAGTCACCGACTTTCAGCATCGGGTAGTTGAGCTGGGCCAGACCTTTTTGCACGTGGTCGTTGACGATTTTGGCCTGTTTCATCACGGTGTCGCTGTCGCCCTTTTCAGCAGCAGCCTCTGCGGCCTTGAGCGCGTTTTCAGCGGTAGTCCAGAGAGCACCCTTGGCTTTGGCGTCCTTTGCAGCGGCCTGGGCGCTGCTGAGGGCGGCCTTGGCTTCGGCGCTGATTTCAGCCTTGGCAGCGGCAGCCGGGGTGGCAGCGGCAGCCGGCTTGGCAGGCTGGTTGATGTAGAGATCGGCGCAACCGGACAGGCCCAGCAGGGCAGCGGAGGTCAGGGCAAACAGAACTTTGGACATGGGCGGGGTCTCCTCGGATTTTATGGCGTTCAACGGACGCAGGGCGGGTGAATCCTGTCTTGCGTACCAATAGCAGTTGCAATGCTTCCGCAAAGTTAGCCGCATCATCCACGCGAGTCAACCGCCCCGCGCGGCTTTTGGCTTGGTAGTTTCCAACCAAGGGCGTCGGGATGCGGTTTGTATGGGAGTGGGGTGCCCGCGTATAATCCGGCTTTGCGTTAAGGAAAGCCCATGCGTGTTCTGCAAAAAGCGCTGACGTTCGACGACGTTCTGCTCGTTCCCGCCCATTCCGCCATCCTCCC
>JBEQCD010000109.1:0-5857 GCA_041639515.1 Hydrogenophilales bacterium
TGCCGGGTCGGGCGTGGCGGCGCTGGCGACCGCGCTGGGCGCGTTGCCTGCGCTGTTCCTGCGGCGGATTTCCGCCCGCTGGGAAGACGTGATGCTCGGCTTCGGCGCCGGCATCATGGTCGCTGCCGCGTGCTTTTCACTGATCCTGCCGGGCGTCGCCGCCGGCACCGAACTGTTCGGCAACAAACCCGCCGGTGCGCTCATCGTGGTGGCTGGCTTCGTGGCGGGCGCGCTGTTTTTGCTGCTGGCCGACAAGACCCTGCCGCACGAGCATGTGCAGTCCGGCCGCCATGGCCCCGACTGGATCGCGCTGCGCCGCGTATGGCTGATGGTGTTTGCCATCGCCCTGCACAATTTTCCCGAAGGCATGGCTATCGGCGTCGGCTTTGCCGGCGGCGACCTGTCGGTCGGCATTCCGCTGGCGGCGGCCATCGCGATTCAGGACATCCCCGAAGGCCTGGTGGTCGCGGTCGCGCTGCGCGCCGTGGCCTACACGCCGTGGCAGGCCGCTGGCGCGGCGGCGCTGACCGGGCTGGCCGAACCGCTCGGCGCCATCGTCGGCGTCGCACTCACTGCCGGCTTCGCCCCGCTTTATCCGGCCGGCCTCGGCTTTGCCGCCGGCGCGATGATCTGGGTGGTGTCGCACGAAATCATTCCGGAAACCCACCGCAAGGGACACGAACAAGCTGCAACACTCGGCCTCATCGGCGGCTTTGCTGTCATGATGATGCTGGATACTGCCCTCGGATAACCCCGCAACCCAAAGGAGTCACACATGGCCAAAGCCAAAACCGCACCGTCCGCCCAGCCTTTCCTCACCGACATCAAGACCCTGCGCGCCCGCGCCCGCAAGCACATCGAGGACGGCGCCGTCACTCAGGGCTATCAGGCCGATCGCGCCACCGTGATCAAGTTGCTGAACGAAGCGCTGGCTACCGAACTGGTGTGCATCCTGCGCTACAAGCGGCATTACTTCATGGCCAGCGGCATCAACGCCGATTCGGTCGCGCAGGAATTCCTGCAGCACGCCACCGAAGAACAGGGCCACGCCGATCTCATCGCCACCCGCATCGTGCAGCTCAAGGGCGCACCCGACTTCAACCCCGAAGGCCTGGCGATGCGCAGCCATGCCGAGTACATCGAGGGTGATTCGCTGACCGACATGATCCGCGAAGACCTCGTCGCCGAGCGCATCGCCATCGACAGCTACGGTGAAATGATCCGTTACATCGGCGAGAAGGACGTCACCACCCGGCGCATGCTGGAAGACATCCTGGCGATGGAAGAAGAGCACGCCGACGACCTGTCGAGCCTGCTCGAAGGCCTCGGCAAGTAAACCTGCCACGGGGCGATCCCGTCGCCCCGGCCCCATACGACTTCACCTGCCACCTGCCGCCCCGTCCGGGCGCGCAGGCCGGCCTCACCGCGCGGCTGCTTGCTGCGGCAACGCGGCCAGCGTCACGTTCATGTCCAGCTTGCGCCCGTCACGCCACAGCTCGAGCGCAGACGCGTGCCCCGGCAGCGACGCCGCAACCCGCGGCGGCAGGTCGCCAGCTTCGACGATGGGCTTGCCGTCGTAACGCAGAATCACGTCGCCGGGACGCAGGCCGGCCGTCGCGGCGGGGCTTTTTGGCGCAACCGACGCGACCAGCGCACCCACCGGCTGGTCGAGCTTGAACGACGCCGCCAGTTCGGCGGTCAGCGGCTGGATGCCAATGCCGAGCCAGCCCCGCTCGACGCGGCCGTTGGCCTTGAGCTGCGCCGCCACCTGCATCGCAACATCGATCGGAATGGCGAATGACACGCCCTGATAGCCACCGTCGCGGCTGTAGATTTGCGAATTGACGCCGACCACGCGTCCGGCCAGATCGATCAGGGGCCCGCCGGAATTGCCGGGGTTGATCGGCACATCGGTCTGCACGAAAGGCACATAGGCGTCGCCCGGCAGGCTGCGGCCGAGCGCGCTGACGATGCCCTGCGAAGCCGATTGCTCAAAGCCGAACGGCGATCCGATCGCCAGCACCCACTGCCCGACCTGCAGCGTTTCCACGCGGCCGACCTGCACCGTGGCCAGCTGCTTTGCATCCACCTTGACCAGCGCGATGTCGGACAACGGATCGACCCCCACCACCTTGCCCGGCAGTTCGCGCTTGTCGCTGAACTTGACGCTGATCTCGTTCGCGCCGTCGACGACGTGCGCGTTGGTCAGGATGTAGCCGTCGGCCTCGATCACGAAGCCGGAGCCGACGCCGGTCTGCTCGAAGTCGGCGTCGGGCGGCAGGCGAAAAAAGCGCTGCAGAATATCCGGCACGCCGGCCAGCGCCGCGCCGTGATTCATCGTCCGCTTGACGCTGAGATTCACCACGGCAGCGGCGTTCTGTTGCACCAACTGGGTAAAGTCCGGCAACCCCGCCGGCAGCGGTGCCGGCGCCCCGGCCGCAACGACCGGGACTGCGGCGCTGATGGCGGGCGGCGACATCCAGGCGTGGGTGAACGACCCCAGCGCAAACATCGCGGCGGCCACCACCGCGCCCAGCGCGAAAGGCACAACAGGCAATTTTTCTGAACGACTCATGGCGCTTCCTCGGGTATCCAGAGTGGTCAGTGACCGGAAAGTGGCGAGCGAGTTCGCATCCGGCCACGCAGATGCCGTGCGCAATCCGACCGGGGTGACGATCAACGGGCCCGGCCCGAATCAGATAGGCCCAGCAGATAACCCTCTAAAAACCCTAGCCTGGCCTTGGGATGTATTGTGGCCTCGGTGGACCCGTGTCGTTGAGGACTCGGCAACGAGTCGGCAGGTTGCTGCTTCGATAATTGGCTTGCGACCTGCAACACCCTGAATAAGGTCACACGCAAGGAGGGCCGCTGTCAGCCAGCAGCGGTCATTCAGGATGGGAGCTGTGACCAGCTTTTGCTCGGCCATCCTGCCAGTGGCGTTAGCGTAGAAGAGAGGCCGGTGTTGTGCAGATTGCTGACGTTGCCCGGCAATCAAGCAGAATGATGGCTTTCGCCTGCGGCGAGGGGCTGCCTTCAGTTATGGCGCGATGCTCGGTTGTACCGCCGGGTCGAACAGTCCCGCATCCTTGCAGCCGCGAAGAAAGCCATTTTTCAGGAAGTTGGCATTGGCGTAGGGCGATTTCTCGGTATGGCGACCCAGATCCCGCAAATATTTATCCGGTGTTCTACCCTCCGCGCCAGCCGTTTCATCTTTCCAACGCCACTCGTCGAGCACTTCGACAAGCCAGGCCTTGCCGTCACCGCCCAACAGTTTTCCGCGATACCGCTCTTCGATTCCGTACACGTCCTTCCAGGTATCAATTTGCTCAGCGGCATTTGCAGGGCCAAATACCAGTTCGATATCAACTGGCATCAGATTTTCGATGTCCGCGTGGCCAAGCTTCACCTGCAAATCGATGACGTGAGGTGCGGTGGAAAAGGGATAGAAAACCTTGCGCCGAACGATCTCACCGGCAGGGTCTTTGGGCTTGTGTGCCGGGTCTTTGCTGGTCTTGTAGCTGCTGTTGCAATGGTGGCAGGCAGGCACCAGATTACGGAAATTGATCGAGTTGAACGGGTACAGCGCCTTGGGCAGGTAATGGTCGTAGGCCTCGCGCTTGCTGTGGTATTCACCCAGCAGATCATTGATGCCGCAGAATGGGCACTTACCCGCTTTGTTGGTGGTCACAAAGGCGTGATAGTGATCGTCGATGTCACCGATCTTGGCTCGCAGTGCAGCAAGGTCTAACAGCGATTGCGAATACAGTCCCTTGAAAAATGCAGCCAGTTGCTCACCAAGGGCTTTGTGGGTGACGGCAATGTCGGCGTGGCGGGCGATGTGCACCTGCGGATCGTTGGCACACAGACTTTCCAGATTGTTATTGCCTTGGTACCAATGCTGAAACTGGCTGATCTGCCCTGCAGTCAACGCAGTAAACAGGCCGTAGATGCGCTCCACATGACCATAAAAGAAATCAGCACCGGCGACGTCGGAGTAGTAGAACCCCTCCATCACTTCGCGCAACTCTGCATTGGCGTCGAACAGGTTCAGACCGAACGGGCCGCCCGTCGCCGCTTTGCACCACACCTCGTGAAAAATATAGTCGATGAACGCTTGCATCTTTTCCATCTGGTGCGGCACGTAGGTGTACGGAAACAGCATCAGGCCTGCGCCTCCCCATTGCCCTGCTGATCGCTGTCGAGAATTGCCTTGATCAGCAGCACTTTCTCCACCGAGTCGCCGAGTTGCTGGTGGATTTCCGTGATCAACGCCTCCTTGTCTTCGGCGCCGTGTTCAAAGCGCGCCCGTAACGCCTCCAACAAGGCTTGCGCATGTCCGCCGATGGTCTCGCGCTTGCCAAAGGTGTTCATGGTGATCTTGTTGATCGATGCGCCCAGCGTGTTGTAGTCCGGGTGGCTAATGCTGACCGCACCGCTGGCTTTGTCCTTCACGAACACCAGCACCTTGTCCGGCTTGCTATCGGAGATCAGGAATGGCGTGTGGGTGGTGACCAGCATTTCCTGCGCAACGTTCGCCGTACCGGGCAGGCACTGACGCAGGCGGGTGATGAAGTTGGCGCGCCAGTCCGGGTTGAAATGGGTTTCCGGCTCGTCGAGCAGGAGCAAGCTGTTGGTCTCTCGAAACAGCAGACACAAGCCCAAGCTGTGCAGCAATTGGTGCTCACCGTCCGACAGCTCCTTGAGCATCATCGATTGCGCCACGCCCTGCTTGGAAAAGCGCACGAACTTGAAACGCATGATGCGCTGGTCAGACGCCAGCGTCGGCACCGTTTCACTGGCGTAGTGGCTGGTGGATCGATACAGATCGGCCTTGAGCGCATCGCTCACGGCAAACAGGTTCAGCGTCAGCAATACCTGAAACGCCTGGAACAGCGCCAGCGGCGATCCATCGAAGTTCTCGCGGAACGCCTGTTTGGTGTCGTCATTCACCCAATAGTCGAGCACCAGCGTATCCGTAGCCTCGTCCACGTAATGCAAGCTGGCGCAGCGCTTGAGGGCGCTCACCACCAGCGAGGACTTCTCATCGCCCTCTAGCAACTGCATCAGGTTCAGTCGGTAACGGGTGTTGTCGCCGTAGTCCTCATCAACACGTAAGGCGGGATTGCCTCTGACAATCTCCCGACGAATCAGGTCTATGCGTTCGAAATCAGTTGCGCGCGGATGCTCTGATCGAATCCTATTGGCTCGCTGGTTTCGCTCATCGTCACTGGCTTTATCAAAATCTTCCAGTTGTTCTGGCGCAAGCGGAATGCTTCGTCGGATGATGATGCGAAACTCCCGCAACGCCTCGATGCCGACATCCTCGCGGAAGGGCTGGAGCGTGGCCTCGTCCTGAAACAGCAAGTTGCACAGCAGGATGGCCTGGCTGAAACCGCTGTCCAGATAGGCCAGCCGCGTTTCCGGGTGCCCGGGATAGCTCAACTGCCGCGTCAGTGCATTCCAGTACTCGTCGAACTGCACGAAGCGCAGCTTGAAGAAAGGCAGGCTGAGGATTTCGTTCTCGCCAGACGAGTAGCCCAGCACATACTGGGGCAGCAGGATGTCGGCATGGCCGCCCTTGAAAGCCTCATACACATCAGTGTCGAAGTCGGCCTGGTTGCCCCAAAGAAAGCGCACGGATTCGCCAGGATTTTTCCACACGCCCACTTTTGCCCACACCGGGCCATCGGGACGGATATATTCCGGCGGCACCCGCATCAGGTAATCCAGCTCAAACGCCACCGGCGAAAAATCCTGATCAGCGTTCTGCAACACCTCGGGCAGAAAACTGCGGCGCACGCGCAGGATTTCCAGTTGAAAGAAGATCGCCGCCAGCGCTTCGAGCAGGTTGGACTTG
>JBEQCD010000110.1:0-5818 GCA_041639515.1 Hydrogenophilales bacterium
ATCACCGGTGCGCCGGGGAAATGGCCGGGGAAAAACGGCTCGTTGATGGTGACATTCTTGACCGCAGTGATGTGCTTGCCCAGCTCCATGTCGACGACCTTGTCGATCATCAGGAAAGGATAGCGATGCGGCAGATACTGCATCACCGCTTCAATGTTCATCGAGGTCGACTCGCTCATGATTTGTTTTCCAGTTCTCCGATTTTTTGTTCGAGTGCCTTCACGCGCCTGACCAGCTTGTCGAGATTGCGCATGTGGACAGCGTTCTTCTGCCACACGTCGTGCGCCGAAAACGGCAGGGTCGAGGTGTAGTGGCCCGGCTGCGGCAGGGATTTGGTGATGAGGGTATTGGTGGAAATGTGCGTACCATCGGCGATTTCAATGTGGCCGATGATCATTGCCGCCCCACCTATCGTGCAGTGCCGGCCAATTTTGGCACTGCCGGCAATGCCGGTACAGGCGGCAATGGCGGTATGCGCCCCGATGAACACATTGTGGGCAATCTGTATCTGGTTATCGAGCTTGACGCCGTCCTCGATCACCGTGTCTTCCAGCGCACCCCGGTCGATGGTGGTGTTGGCACCGACCTCGACATCGTGGCCGATCAGCACGCGGCCGATCTGGGGGATCTTTTCCCATCGGCCGTCGCCAGGTGCAAACCCGAAACCGTCCGCGCCGATGACACAGCCGGAATGCAGGATCGCCCGATCGCCGATCTCGCAGCCATGGTAGACCGTCACGCTGGCGTGCAGCAGACAGTCCTCACCGATGCTGGCCCCTTCGCCCAGCACACAGTTGGTCCCGATCACGCTGCGCGCGCCCACGCGGGCACCGGCCCCGATCACCGCCCCTGCAGCGATGCAGGCATCGGACGCAATCACCGCACCCTCAGCGACCGAGGCCGCCGGATGCACCCCAGCAGGCGGTTTGGGCACCGGGTTGAGCCAGGCCGATACGCGTGCAAAGTAAAGATAGGGATGGGGCGTGAGGATGCGCGGGAGCGTACTGGCGTCACGCGCATCCGGCGTCAGAATCACGGCACCGGCACGGGTATGGGCCAGCTGGGCAAGATACTTCTGCTGCGCAACAAAGCCGATCTGTCTGGCCGTGGCACGGTCCAGCGGGGCAACCTGATCGACCCTGGTCTGTCCGTCCCCCACCAGCTCGCCGCCAAATCGGGCGACCAGTTCGGCCAGCGTCGCGGACATGCCCTGCGTGCCGACGGCTTATTTTCCGCCCAGTGACTTCATCACCCGGTCGGTGATGTCGCTCTTGGGGTCGACGAACACGGCCTGCTCGACGATGAGGTCATATTTCTCGGCACGCGCGATGTCCTGGATGGCCTTGCGCGCACGTTCCTGGATCTGGCCCAGTTCTTCGTTGCGACGCAGGTTCAGATCTTCGCGGAATTCCCGGCCCTGACGTTGCAGGTCGCGGTTGAGATTGCCCAGATCGCGTTCCTTCGTCTTGCGCTCGCTGTCCGACATGGTGACGCCGTCCTTGTCGAGCTGCGCCTGGAGATCGCGGGCCTGCTTGGCCAGCTTCTGCAACTCCTGTTCACGCGCGGCAAATTCACGCTCGAGTTTTTTCTGTGCCGAAACCGACAGGGGCGCTTCCCGCAACAGGCGCTCGGTGTTGACGAAACCAATCTTGGTATCGGCGGCCAGCGCCGGAACGGAAAAAGCCAGCGCGGCGGCCAGCGGCAGAACGATCTGCTTGAACATCATGTTGATACTCCGGTGCATCCTCAGAATACGTTGCCGAGGGTGAATTGGAAAATTTCTTCCTCGTCGCCCGTCTTGCTGACAAGGGGTTGTGCGAGGCTGAACTTGAGCGGTCCGAGCGGCGACACCCAGAGAACCGCCAAACCGGCCGAATAACGCATGTCGTCGAAGGCAAATTTCTTGAAGTTGCCGTTCTGGTCGTTCGGGCCGAAGGTAGCACCGGCATCGACAAAGGCGGACATGCGCAGCGACTGGTCATCCTTGAGTCCCGGCAACGGGAAGAAGAGTTCCGCATTGCCGATCAGGCGCTTGTCGCCACCAAGCGCGTCGCCGTCGGCATCCTTCGGACCAAGCGTGCCGCTCTCGAAACCACGCACAGAGCTGTTGCCGCCGGCATAGAAGTTCTTGAAGAACGGCAGCGGCTTGCCGGACAGGCCGCCACCGACGCCCACTTCACCATTGAGCATGAGCGTGAAATTGCGGCCCAAGGGGAAATACTGCTGGTGCTGGAGCGTGAGCTTGTAATACTGCAGGCTGCCGAGCGGCGTCCCCACCTCGACCGCCGCGCGCTGCATCAGGCCCTTGGTCGGGAAGAGATAGCTATTGCGGGTGTCGCGCGCCCAGGCTGAATCGAGACGCACAGTGTCGTTGTCGTTGCCAAAGGTGTTGACGAAGTTGACATATTGAATCGGGCTGCTGGCCGTGGTTTCAACCGAAGTCTGTTCGTAGGTCAGGCCCAGGGAAATGAAGTCGCGCTCATTCACCGGCAGACCAAAGCGCACGCCAGCACCATAGGTCGATGTCTTATAGTCACCCACGCTGTCGAGTTCGCTCGCATCGACGTCGCGACGGTAGAGGTCGTAACCCAGGCTGATGCCGTCGATAGTGTAGTAAGGATTGGTGAACGAGAGCGAGTAGACGGTGTTGACGCTGCCCGAGTTGATCTGCGCCGAGAGCCGGTTGCCGGTACCGAACACGTTGCTCTGGGAGACCGAGCCCGAGAGCACGAAGCCCTCCGAAGACGAAAAACCGGCACCGAGCATGATGTTGCCGGTCGATTTCTCGGCCACGCTAACGTTCACATCGACCTGGTCGGTGACGCCGCTGACGGCGGGCGTTTCAATGTTGACCTCGTTGAAGAATCCCAGACGATTGAGGCGATCGCGCGAGAGGTTGATCTTCTCGGCGTCATAGTAGGCCCCTTCCATCTGCCGGATTTCGCGACGCACGACTTCGTCCCGGGTCTTGGCATTGCCCGCCACGTTGACGCGGTTCACATATACCCGGCGACCCGGGTCGACAAACAGCGTGAACGCCACGGTGTGCTTGTCCTTTTCCAGTTCGGGCACGGCATTGACGTTGGCAAACGCGTAGCCATCATTGCCCAGGCGTTCACCGATCTTCTTGGTGGTTTCGGTCAGCCTGTCGCGCTGGAAGATATCGCCGGGCTTCAGGGTGATGAGCTTCTTGAGTTCTTCTTCCGGCACCAGCATCTGGCCTGCGAGCTTCACGTCAGTGACCTTGTACTGCGGGCCCTCGGTCACGTTCACGGTGATGTAGATGCCCTGCTTGTCGGGCGAAATCGTGACCTGGGTCGACTCCACGTTGAACTCGAGGTAACCACGGTTCAGGTAGAACGAACGCAGGGCCTCGATGTCGCCGCCCAGGCGCGATTTCGAATACTGGTCGTTCTTGGTGTACCAGGTCAGCCAGCCCGGCGTGGTCGAGGTGAACTGCTTGAGCAGTTCCTTTTCCTTGAACGCCTGATTGCCGACGATGTTGATCTGCTGGATCTTCGCGCTGTCGCCTTCCACCACGTCGAACTGGACGGCGACGCGGTTGCGCTCCAGCGGGGTGAGCGTGGACTTGATCTCAACCGCGTACTTGCCCCGGTTGAAATACTGGCGTTGCAGTTCCTGTTCCGCCTTGTCGAGCAGCGAGCGATCCAGCACGCGGCCCTCGGCAAGGCCGGTCTGCTTGAGGCCGTTCTTCAGGTCATCTTCCGAGAATTCCTTGATCCCGTTCAGGGTGATCTTGGAAATCGAGGGACGTTCTTCCACGGTGACGATCACGACGCCGTCACGGGCTTCGAGCCGGACGTCCTTGAAAAAACCGGTGGCATAGAGCGCCTTGATCGCCGCCGCCGTCTTTTCGTCGGTCATCGTCTCGCCGACCTTGACGGGCAGGTAGCTGAATACCGTGCCGGCCTCGGTACGCTGGATGCCTTCGACCCGGATATCCTTTACAACGAACGGTTCGGCTGCGAAAACGGCCGGAACGGTGAATGCGGCAGCAAGGGCGAGCGTCAGGCGATTGAGCGTCATATCGTGAGGGGGTTATCCGCTGATCAGGCGTTGCACATCGTTGAACAAGGCAAACGACATGAGCAACAGGAGAAGCATCATGCCGATGCGGGCACCGGTTTCCATGATGCGTTCGGAAACAGGCCGGCCAGTCAAAACTTCGGCAACATAATACATGAGGTGCCCCCCATCCAGTAACGGGATGGGCAGCAGGTTCAGCACGCCGAGACTCACGCTGACGAGGGCAAGGAAGCTGACAAAACTGATCCAGCCGAGGGTGGCACTCTGCCCGGCGTAGTCGGCGATGGTGAGCGGACCGGAAAGGTTTTTCCAGGACACCTGGCCCAAGACCATGCGCCCCATCATTTCGAGCGTGAATACGCTCATGTCCCAGGTTTTGGCTGCGCCGCGCCACAGGGCATCGAGCGGTCCATAACGCACTTCGGTCATCAGGGGGGCCAGGACCGATTCGTCGATCCGGGGGCCTGCGCCGATCTTGCCCACGCGCTGCCCGGCTTCGTCGACACTGTCCGGGGTGATGCTGAGCGGCAGGGTGCGGCCGTCACGCAGGATTTCGAGCTGCATGGGACGCGCCGCATGGGCGCGCACCACCTCGACCCAGTCTTGCCAGCGGGCCACTGGCTGGCCATTCACGCTCACCAGACGATCCCCTTCGCGCAGACCATCACGAGCCGCCGCCCCTTCCGGCAGGATCTTGCCCACGACGGGTGCCATGTCCGGATCGAAACGCACGATACCCAGCGGGCGCAGCGTGTCCTGTTCGAGATTGTCGGTATCGAGCGGGACCGGCGCGATCCGGACCTGGCGGCCATCACCGAGATCGAAACGCAGGGGATCACCTGCCACGCCGGCGCGCAACAGGGTCAGGCGCAGGTCGGTGAAGGTTGGCGTCTCGATGCCGTTGACGCGCACGATTTCGTCACCCGCCACCAGCCCGGCCCGGGCCGCAGGCGTGTCGGCCGGCGGTTCGCCGATGATCGGCTTGAGGGCGGGCAGGCCCTGCATCAGCAGCACCCAGTAGAAGGCAATGGCGAGCAGGAAATTGGCTGCCGGGCCGGCGGCGACGATGCCGATGCGACGCCACACGGTCGCCCGGTTGAAGGCACGCGGCAGGTCGGCTTCGGACACCGCCCCTTCACGCTCATCGAGCATCTTCACGTAGCCGCCGAATGGCAGGGCCGAGAGGGTCCACTCCGTCTGGTCCCGTCCGAAACGACGACTGAACAGGGGTTTGCCGAACCCGACCGAGAACCGCAGCACCTTGACGCCCGCCCAGCGGGCTGCCAGGTAATGGCCAAACTCGTGGATCACCACCAGGATGCCGATGGCGACGAGAAACCACAGGATGGTATGCAGGATGCTCATGATTGGCGCGCGAGGTACTCGCCTGCAACGTAACGCGCCTGGCGGTCGGATTCAAGCAGTTCGTCCAGCGTATCGGCCGGTCCGCCAGCAAGGCGCGCAAGGGTATGCGCGATGCTCTGGGCGATGGCGTTGAACGGCACGGCGCCGTCGAGAAAGCGCGCCACGGCCACTTCGTTGGCCGCATTCAGCACGGCGGCGGCATTGCCGCCGGCGGCGAGCGCATCGAAAGCCAGTTGCAGACAGGGGAAACGGTTGGTGTCGGGTGCCTCGAAGGTGAGTTGCCGGCCCATCAGTTCCAGTGCCGACACCCCGGCCTCGATCCGCTCGGGAAACCCCAGCGCGTAGGCAATCGGCGTGCGCATGTCGGGGGTGCCCATCTGGGCAATCACCGAGCCATCGGCGTATT
>JBEQCD010000111.1:0-5797 GCA_041639515.1 Hydrogenophilales bacterium
GCCTGCGCCGGCACCGACGTGACGCTGTTCGGCTACAACATCTCGGTGCACTGGTGCCTGAAGGCCGCCGAAATCCTCGACAAGCAATACGGCATCTCGGCGGAAGTCGTCGACCTGTATTCGCTCGCGCCGCTGGATCGCGAAGGCATCAAGAAGTCGGTCACCAAAACCCACCGCGCCGTCATCGCCGAAGAAGACGAAGCGCCGGTCGGCGTCGGTTCCGAAGTCATCGCCATCATCAACGAGGAATGCTTCTTCGAACTCGACGCCGCGCCCGTGCGCGTGCACTCCGCGTTGGTGCCGCAGCCTTACAACCACACGCTGGAAAAAGCGACGATTCCTGACCACGAAGACGTGGTCAAGGCTGTGCTGAAGCTCTTCGGCAAGGCGTAACTTCGCGGGGCAGAAAGAGGGGCGCACGCGCCCCGCCCCTGCCTTGCACCTCACTCCTCACGGAAACAGACACATGTCCCAACACTATGCGATAACGATGCCCCAGCTGTCCGACACGATGACCGAAGGGGTTGTCGTGACATGGGAAAAGCAGGCCGGCGACCGCGTCGAGCGCGGCGATATTGTCGCCACGGTTGAAACCGACAAGGCCATCATGGACGTCGAGGTGTTCAAGGCCGGCTATCTGGCCGGGCCGCTCGCCGACATTGGCGCAACCATTGCGGTGGGCAGCGCGCTGGGCTACATCTCCGACACGCAGGGCGACATCGCCATTGCCGCAGGCGAAGTGGTGGAAGAAAAAGCCCAGACCGAGATGATTCCGCACCACGCCGGCACGCCCATCGTGATGCCGCAGCTCTCGGACACCATGACTGAAGGCGTGGTCGTCACCTGGGAAAAGAAACCCGGCGAGCAGATCAAGCGCGGCGACATCGTGGCCACGGTAGAAACCGACAAGGCCATCATGGACGTGGAAGTGTTCCAGGAAGGCTTCCTCTCCGGCCCCATCGCCGACGTGGGCAGCGTGGTCGAGGTGGGCCACCCCATGGCCTTCATCGTCGACGACGCGGCCAAGGCCAATGACACCGGCGTGACCATTTCCGCCGACCACAAGGTCAAGGACACCCACAAGGTTGCCCCGCACGCGGCCGACAAGCCCGCCCATATACCCACGCCCAAGACCACGCCGGCGCAGATTGCCGCCGCCGGCAACCAGCCGCCGGTGGCACGCGTGCCGGGCCGCCCCGCCTCGCCGTATGCGCGCAAGGTGGCCGCCCAGCTGGGCGTGAACATTGCCGGCCTGGCCGGCAGCGGACCGGCGGGCGTGATCGTGGCCGCCGACGTGGCGCGCGCGCGCCCGTCCATGCAGGAAGTGGCGCATTCGCTGCCGCAGGTGGACGTGCCCGGCCAGGGCCGCGCCATGACCTCGATGGAAAAGGCCGTGTCGCACGCCATGGCGGCGTCGCTCACACTGCCGACCTTTACCGTGACGGTGAACATCGACACCAGCAAGCTCACCGCTGCCGCCAAGGCCAGCAAGGTGTCGGTCACCGTTGCCATTGCCAAGGCCTGTTCGGTGGCCATGGCCAAGTTCCCGCGCATGAACTGGGCCTACCAGCCGGTCGACAAGCTGGTGGAGCGTGCCAACCACGACTTCGGCGTGGCGGTGATGTCTAACGACGGCGGGCTGGTCGTGCCCATCCTGCACGGCATTGAAAAGCGCCCGCTCGACGCGCTCCAGGCCGACTGGACCGGGCTGGTGGAACGCGCACGCGTGCGCAAGCTCGCGCCCGCCGAATACGCCAACCCTACTTTCACCATTTCCAACATGGGCATGCTGGGCGTATCGCACTTCACCGCGATTCCCACTCCCGGCATCGCCGCCATCCTCGCCATTGCCGCGAATGGTCCCCAGGGAACCCCGTTCACCATCACCGGTGACCACCGCGTGCTGAACGGGGCCGACGTGGCGCTGTACCTGGCCACGCTCAAGCAGACCATCGAAGCGCCGGAGGGCTGGATCGTCGGCGGCGCGGCAGCCGAAACCGTCGCGGGCACATCGGCAACGCAATCTGCGCCCGCCGTGTCGCCCATCCCCGAAGGCAACTGGGACTACCCCGTCATCGTCATCGGCGGCGGCCCCGGCGGCGAAGACTGCGCGCGCGACCTCGCCGACCACGGCATCAAGGTCGCCATGGTGCACAACGAGCCCTTCCCCGGTGGCGAATGCCTGTGGCGCGGCTGCATCCCGTCCAAGGCGTGGCGGGCGGCGGCGGACAACATCCGCAACCGCGCGCACGACGCCCACATGGGCGTGGACGGCACGAACAACCCGGTGCTGAACTGGAAGCAAGTCGAAGAGCACCGCCGCTGGGTGCAGCAATCGCGCGGCGAAATGGCGCTCAAGGCCGACAAGGGCATGAAGATCAACGTGATCGAAGGCTTTGGCTCGTTCGTCGACGCGCACACGCTCAAAGTCACCGCGCCCGACGGCGCAGAGAGCACGCTCACCTTCGGCGCAGCCGTCATCGCCACCGGCGCGCCCGCCTTCGTCCCGCCGATTCCCGGCGCACGCGAAAACCTGGCTTCGGGCGGCGTCGTCACCTCCGACACCATCTGGAACCTGGCCGCGCCCCCGAAAAAAATGGCCATCGTCGGCGGCGGCGTCATCGGCGTGGAAATGGCGCAGATCTTCCGCGACTTCGGCACCGAAATCCTCATGCTGGAACGCAACCCGCGCATCCTCGCCGAAATCGAGGAAGAAATCGGCAAGAGCCTCGTCAGCCTGCTGGAAAAGGAATTCACCGTCGTCACTGGTGCGTCCATCGACAGCGTGTCCGGCACCCCCGGCGCAATGGAAGTGGGCTACAAAACGGCCGAAGGCGAAGCCAAAACCTTTGCCTGCGACATCGTGCTCATGGCCACCGGCAAACGCCCCGACACCAGCAAGCTCGGCCTCGATCAGGCCGGCGTCGCGCTCGACGGTGCAGCCATCCGGGTGAGCACCAGCGGCCAGACCAGCGTGCCCCACATCTTTGCCGTGGGCGACGTGGTCGGCGGCTACATGCTTGCGCACACCGCCGCCACCCAGGGCCGTGTCGCCGCCAGCAACCTGCTCGGCCACGGCGGCACCTACGACCAGGACCGCGACTGCGGCGTGACCTTCTCGCGTCCGCAGGCCGGCTTCGTCGGCCTCTCCGTGGCACAGGCCA
Source organism: Hydrogenophilales bacterium (assembly GCA_041639515.1). Lineage (GTDB taxonomy): Bacteria > Pseudomonadota > Gammaproteobacteria > Burkholderiales > Thiobacillaceae > Thiobacillus. The sequence goes on from JBEQCD010000111.1 coordinate 3,165, forward strand.
AGGCCAAGGGCATCGACGCCGTCGAAGCCAAGATGCCCATGAGCATCGACGCCAAGGCCATGATCACCGGCGAAACCGACGGCATGATCAAGCTCGTCGCCGACAAGGCCACCGGCCGCATCATCGGCGTGCACTTCCTCGCCGACCACACCGATACCCTCATCGGCATCGGCGTGATGATGGTGGCCGGCGACATGACCCTGACCCAGGTCGCCAAGGCCATCTTCCCGCACCCCACGCAGACCGAGCTGTTTGGCGAACTGGCAAGAAGGCTGCTGAACCGCCTTCGCCGCACAGCGAAGAAGTAAACTGCCGTAAGCTGCACCCAAGACAAGGGCCGCGATTGCGGCCCTTGTCTTTTGTTGGGGGATGACTGTTGTTCGACCGAAGCAGACTCTGATGAAAAGTATCGCTTCAGTCCGCTACTGATTCCACAGCAGCCAGTCAGAAAACCGAAGATGACCCCTTTAAATTGGAATATGAACCAGGATGCGTGATCACAAACTACATGTCATCGAGTTCCTGATTCGCCTGAAATCCTACGATCAATCAACGGGAAGCAATAGCTCACCGATATAATCAAATTGTGGAACGCATACTTTCGATCAACCTCGACCGAATCTACTGGTGTTGTGCTGAGCGCGGCATAACGCTGGACGAACTCGCGCAGGAAATCGGTATTGCGCCCGCCAGTTTCGACAAGGTCATGGCGGGTGGATTGGGGCTGACGTTTAATCAGTTGCGCAAGCTTGCCGAGTTCTTCGGGCGCGGCACGCTGTTCTTTCTGGAGCCGGGGCCGGTCGACGAAACCAAGGTTCACAGCCCACAGTTCCGCACTCTCAGCAACCAGAAACCTGAATTGTCGCCCCGTTTGAAACTTTTGATAGAGCGGGTGGAGCGTCAGCGCGCGATCTTCCTCGCCCTGCGCGACGAACTCGATCCGGCGGACATGACACGCTTTGAAGCGCCAGACCTATCGGATCTGCCCATTCCAGATGCAGCCACCTGCGTCCGGGAGTGGCTGGGCCTAGACAAACGCAACGACTTCGACAGCTACCGACAAGCCATCGAGGCACACGGTATTCTGGTCTTCCGCAGCAACGGTTATGCGGGTAAGTGGCAGATCGCGAAGGAAAGCCCGATCCTCGGTTTTTCGCTCTACGACCCAGAATGTCCGGTCATTGTGGTGAAAAAACAGGACGCCGACACGCGTCAGAGCTTCACGCTCATGCATGAGCTTGGGCACCTGCTGTTGCACCGCGCCAGTTCGATCGACGACGACAGCGATATGCATTCTCAGGAAGGCGTAGAACGCGAGGCGAACGCCTTCGCCGGGCATTTACTAGTGCCCGATGCCTTCCTCGTAGATATTCGCGACAATCAGCGCCCCGTTGAGGTGGCAGCGTTCGACGATTGGCTGAAACCGCAACGCAAGGCTTGGGGTGTGAGCGGCGAAGTGATCCTGCGCCGCCTGCTAGACGCAGGCCGCCTGCCCCCAGCGGCATATGCCGCTTACCGGCAATGGAACGCGAAGTTCCATCCCCCTGAGAAAGAAGGTGGCACCCGGGAACATCGCAACCGCGAGCCCAAGCACATTTTCGGCGACGGTTACGTGCGCGTCGTGCTAGACGCTCTGAATTCGCGACGGATCACGTTGGCCAAGGCGAGCAGCTACCTAGACAACCTGAAAATCACAGACCTGCACAAGCTCGAACAACACTATGCAGGCATTTGATGCATCTTCAATTCTCTATGCGTGGGATAACTACCCCCTCGCACAATTTCCAGGGCTCTGGGCGTGGATGGGGGATCGGGTGGCACAAGGGATGATCAGCATGTCGGTGGTCGCAATCGAGGAAGTTGGCCACAAAGCGCCGGAATGCGTGAATTGGCTCGACGAAGCTGGCATCGAGAAACTGTCCATCACCGAAGCAATCTTGTTAGAGTCTTTGCGCATCAAGGGACTTCTGGAAATCGAAGAAGACCGGTATGGCGGTGGCGTCGACGAAAACGACTTGCTCATAATCGCCACGGCCAAGTTGCATCAACTGGAATTAGTAACGGATGAAGCATTTCAGGCGAAGCTGCCCAAGCTCAGACACAACTACAAAATCCCCGCAGTCTGTAACTTCGACACGGTCGACGTGAAGTGGGTTGGTTTCCTCGGCTATCTCAAGCGTTCCGGCGCAGTGTTCGGTTGAACTTCAATGAATGACGCGACCCCAAAGGGGTCACCCATTAGCCGACGAACATTTAAGTGGTCAGCTTCGGTTTTCTGACTGACCATTGAGAATTCGGTAGCAGACTACGCGATAGGATTCATCAAAGTCTGCTCCGGCCGATCTCCAGCCAATCTGGCCAACCGTCAAATAGCCGGCTCACCCCTCGCCCTCGCACCAAACCTACCAATGACCGCCCACCCCTGGCCATGCCAGAATCCGGGCTCAGATAACGCCCACCCCGCTCACCATGCGCCCGATCCAAGCCCGTTCGCTGCTGGCTTTGGCAGTTTCGCTGGGGGTTCATGCGGCGCTTTTGCTGTGGTCGGTGCAGCCGCCCCGTCCGCCCGTCGAGCCGGAGGTGTTCCAGATGCGTCTGGTGCAGCCGCCCCCACCCGAGCCGGCGAGGGTGCC
>JBEQCD010000112.1:0-5730 GCA_041639515.1 Hydrogenophilales bacterium
ATCGAGAAACGGGATCAGGTAGGGCGCCTGGAACACGAAGCCGATACGATCACGGCGCAGCGCGCGCAGGTCGCCGGTCTTCCAGCCGTTGTCGTAGATCACCTCGCCGCCGAGGGTGAATTTTCCTGCAGTCGGCTCGATCACCGCGCCCAGGCATTTCAGGAGCGTGGTCTTGCCGGAACCGGACGGCCCGATCAGCCCGACCACCTCGCCCGGATACACCGTCATGTCGACGCCCTTCAGCGCGTCGACCGCCGCGCTGCCGTGGCCGTAGCGCTTGGTGATGCCCTCGATGAGAATTGCCGGAGCGTCAGCCACCGATCGCCTCCGCCGGGTCGATTTTGAGCGCGGCGCGGATCGCCAGCACCGAGGCCAGCGCGCACACCACCAGGGTCAGCATGAAGGCGCGCGCGGCGTCGCCGTTTTCCAGCAGCACGTATTTGGGAAACGCCGGCGCCCACAGGGTGGCGGCGAACTTGCCGACGAAGAAGCCGATCACGCCCAGCCCCAGCGCCTCCTGCATGATCATCGCGACGATGGTGCGGTTCTTGGTGCCGATCAGCTTCAGCACGGCGATTTCCTTGATCTTGCCGAGCGTCATCGTGTAGATGATGAAGGCGACGATGGCCGCGCTCACCACCGCAAGTATGATGAGAAAGAGGCCGATCTGCTTGGCGGCGGTGGCGATCAGCTTGGCCACCAGGATCTCTTCCATGTCGTCGCGCGTATAGGCGGTGAAGCGCTGCCAGCGTTCGATGGTGTCGGCCACGGCGCGCGCGTCAAACCCCGGCTGCAGTCGCAGCAGCACCGCGTTGACCTTGTGGCTGGACGCCTGGATCGCCTGCACCGCTTCCAGCACGCCGGGCTGGCCGGGACGGTTGACCGCCGGGTTGGCGGCGAGGCGCTTGCGGTCCTCGATGATGGCGTCGTTGTCCTTCAGGAATTGCGCTTCCTGCGCATCCTTCAGCGGGATGAACAGCATCGGGTCGCCGTTGGACGACACCATACGCCGGGTGAGGCCCACCACGGTGTAGTCGTGGCGGCGGATGCGCACCACGTCGCCGACCTTGAATCCGGTCTTGGCGTCGGCCACCGCCTCGTAATGCGCGCGGGCGATGGGGCGGCCGGCGACCAGGAAGGCCGGCCCGCCCGGCTTGCCGGGCTCGAAGCCGGCCACCATGACGCGCTGGGATGTTTCCTGATGTGCCACCTGCATGGTGAGGTAGGCGACGTTGCCGATCTGCGCCACGCCTTCCAGCCCCGCCAGCGCCCGGTAGAGATCGTCGGGCACGGAGGAGGATTCGGCGAACGGGCCCAGGGTGTTCTGCTGCACCACCCAGACGTCGGCATCGACCGCGCGCAGCAGCACCTTGGCATCGTCGACCATGCCGCGGTACACCCCGGCCATGGTGAGCGTCACGCCGATCAACAGACCCAGCCCCAACCCGGTCAGCAGGTAGCTTTTGAGGTGGTGGGCAACGTCGCGCCTGGCTAGATTAATCATGGCCGGAATCGATCAGCGCGGCATCAGTTGCTGCTCGCGCACCCGCACGCCGTCCTCGAGCTGCCTGGCGCTGTAGGCGATGATGCGGTCGCCGGCTTTGAGGCCGGACACGACCTGCACCCGTCCGTCGGTCTGCACGCCGGGCTGCGCCGGCTGGAAGCGGGCGCGGCCCTGCTCGATCCGCCATACCCCGACCTGGCCGTTGTGCTGCGTCACCGCAGCCCGCGGAACGGTCATGGCATCACGCGCAGCGGGCAGGCGGATCGACACTTCCGCCAGTTCGCCCAGGTACAGCTGCGCCGGCGCCGGGTCGAACGCGACGTTGACGATGCGTTCCTCGGTCACCGTGTCGCTTTGCAGCTCGATGCGCACCACCTTGCCGGGCAGCGCCGCAGCGGGCGCGGAGCGCAGCACGATGGCGGCCGGCTGGCCTACGGCAACGCCCTCGGCGCGCGCCTGGTCGACCCGGGCGCGCACCCAAAGGCGGGTCGGATCGACCAGCCGCAGCACCGCCTGCCCGGCCACCACGGTGGTGCCGGGTTCGGCTTCGCGCGCGGTCACCACGCCGTCGACCGGGCTGCGCAATTGCAGGCTGTTGCGCAGCTGGTCGATGCCCTGCAGCTCGGCCTCGGCCCGACTCACCTCGCGCTGCGCCGCCGTGGCGTTGGCGCGCGCCGCAGCCAGGGCGGCCAGGGCGGCCGCGGCTTCATGGCTGCGGCTGTCGGCCATTTCCCTGGCGACAAAATTCTGTCGCTGCAGCGCCTGATAACGCGCGCTGTTGGCCTGCGCGATGCGCGCCCGGCTTTCCGCCTCGGCCACCTGCGCCTGTGCGGCCCGTTCCGCCTGCCGGGCACGCGCCGCTGCGCTGGCCGCAGCCTCGGCGCGCGAGATCAGGTCGACCGGGTCGATTTCGGCCAGCAACTGGCCGGCCTGTACCGCGTCGCCCTGGTCAACCCGCACCCGCAGCACCCGACCGGCCTGGATCGGACCGACCGCGTAGGCGTGCTGCGCCTCCACCGTGCCGATGCCGACCACCGCAGGCTGCAGGTCGGCACGCGTCACCGCTGCCGTTTCCACGCCCACCGGTGCGAGCGGCCCGCGCGTGGCGAGCAGCCAGACAAACACCGCGATGAAGGCGGCCGCAGCGAGCGTGAGCAACAGGCTGCGTGTGCTGATTTTCGAGAGGGCACCGGGTTTCATGGTGATCAGTGCCCCGCGTTGGGCGCAGGCGTCTGGATCTGGTAGGTGGCATGGCAGCTCACGCACTTTTGCAGCGTGGCCGACAGCTGGTTGAGGGTGTGGCTCACATCCTTCAGGCTCTCGGCATCCAGCGCGATCTGGTCAAAGTCGCGATGGACCGAAAAGCCGAGCTGGCGGAATTCCATCGGCAATTTGGCGCGCAGGGCGGGCGGCACCTCGTGCACCATCTTCTGGCCCATGCCGCGCGCGGCTTCGGCTGCCGATGTCATGTCCTGGCGACCCAGCGCATCGGTCATGGTCTGCACGCCGCCCAGAAACAGGCGCATTTCTTCCAGAATCATGGCGCGTTCATCCGGGTTCAGCTGCAGGATCGCGCGGCCGTCGTGGACCGGTGCGTGAGCGTGCGCATGCGGCTCCTGCGCGTGGGCAGCGGGCAGGATCAGACCCAGCAGGGCGGCGAGGGCTAGCGGTTGAGGTTTCATGGGGTGGCTCCTTGCGTCGAGGGTGGGTGGACTGCCTGCAGATAGATCGGGAACGTGCGCGCGGCCTCCGCCGCCAGGGTGCGCTGATCGCGCAGGATCGAGGCCTGCAGGACCAGCCCCTGGATCATGCCGATGTACAAGGTTGCCGCAGCGTGGGCATCGAGTTCTGTACGCACCAGGCCCTGGGCTTTGGCGTCGTTCAGCAAGCCGGTGATTTTTGCCTCGTAGCCCAGCATGATCTCGGTCACCAGCTGGCGCAGCGCGCTGCTGCGGCCATGCAGGTGCTCGGACATCAACACGCGCGGGATCGCCGGATGGGCTGCGATGAAGTCGATGTGGGCAAAGAACATGCGTTGCAGGGCATCCAGCGGGTCGCGTCCCTGCGCAGCGGCACGGCCCAGCACGCCCATCAGGCGGTCGCGCACCCACTGCATCACCACCAGCCAGATCGCGTCCTTGCTGGGGAAATGGCGGAATACCGCGCCCTGCGTCACCCCCATCGCCTGCGCCATGTCCTGCGTGGTGACGTCGTCGACGCCCTGCCGGGCGGCAAGGTCCAGCGTCACCCGGATGATTTCCTCGCGCCGCTCGTCTGCGCCCAGCCGCTTGCGCGCGGGTTCATCGGACATGGCCTGCCCCGTTTGGATAGTAATTGATTACTACCTTAGCGGGGCAAGGGCCGACCGTCAAGACCGATGTCATCGGCCTGGCTCAGATGCCCGGATCGGCAAGACAGGCCAGCACCGCATCCGCCACCCCGCGCATGGCGTCCGCATCCGTCACGTAGGGCGGCATGACATACACGGTGTTGCCGATCGGCCGGATGAACACGCCCCGCGCCAGCGCCGCCTGGTGGAAGCGAACGGCAAAACCGGGGGTGGCGTCGGCCACGTCGAACGCCCAGATCATCCCCAGGTGGCGGAAATGCCGCACCCGTGTGTGAGCAGACACTTCCGACAGGACACCTGCGAATTCGAGGGCCTTGGCCTGGTTGGCGACGATCACCTGGTCCTCCCCGAAAATGTCGAGCACCGCCAGTGCCGCCCGGCAGGCGAGCGGGTTGCCGGTGTAGGAATGCGAATGCAGGAAGCCGCGCGCCGTGGCGTCGCCATAAAAAGCAGCGTAGACGTCGTCGGTGGTCAGCACGGCCGACAGTGGCAAATAGCCGCCGGTAATGCCCTTGGACAGACAGATGAAGTCGGGTTTCATGCTGGCCTGCTCGAACGCGAACATCGTGCCGGTGCGGCCGAAACCGACCGCGATCTCGTCGGCGATCAGATGCACCTGGTAACGGTCGCACAGTTCGCGCGCCCGGGCGAGGTAGGCCGGGTGGTACATCGCCATGCCGGACGCGCCCTGCACCAGCGGCTCGAGGATGAAGGCAGCGGTTTCAGCGGCATGCCCGGCGAGATGCGCTTCCAGCGCGTCGGCGCAGCGCAGGGCGAAAGCTTCCGCGGTTTCCCCCGGCTCGGCGAGGCGCGCATCCGGAGTGGGCACTTGCACCGTGTGCCGCAGCAGCGGCGCATAAGTGGACTTGAACAGGGCAATATCGGTCACCGACAGCGCGCCGACGGTCTCGCCGTGGTAGCCGTTCTTCAGGCTGATGAAGCCGTTCTTCTCCGGCCGGCCTGAGTTGCGCCAGAAGTGAGCGCTCATTTTCAGCGCGATTTCCGTCGCCGATGCGCCGTCCGATCCATAGAAAGCGTGACCCAGCCCGGTCAGCTTCGCCAGCCGCTCGGACAGTTCGACCACGGGTTCATGGGTGGCCCCGGCCAGCATCACATGCTCGATTTTGCCGAGCTGGTCGGTAATCGCCGCATTGATGCGCGGGTGGCAGTGGCCGAAGAGATTCACCCACCAGCTCGATATGGCATCCAGATAGCGCCGCCCATCGGTATCGATGAGCCAGGCCCCCTCGCCGCGCGCAATGGCCAGCGGCGGCACGGCGTCGAGCTGTTTCATCTGGGTACAGGGATGCCAGAGCGCGGCACGGGATCGGTCTTGCAGCACGGTTGCAGTCAGGCAGGCGGATGCGGCGATTGTATGCGCGCCGGACGGGTTCAGCGGAATACCCCCGGTAAATCCCGCCTAATCGGCGCTTCTCGCGTCCGGGCGGTCACTTACCCTGCAAGCATCCCGGCTCTCGTTTATTGCCCTTCCCTCCCCGGCCAGGCCCTTCAGGGGCCAGGCCGACCGCCGATAAAGGCGTATCCGGATCACGCTATCGACATGTCGCCTCAGGTACAGCCCTTCGTCCGTCCGCCGCCGCCCCAGGCGGCAGGCAGTTCGCTCGACAGCGAGGCGGTGCTGCGCGCGCTCGCCGCCACCCTGGAGCAGGCCGATTGCGCCGCTGCGTCCGTGGCGCTGGTGCAGGACCTGGCGCAGCAGCTCGACTGCACACTGGTCGGCCTGGGCTGGCGTACGCCTGCCGGGATGCGCCTGCTCGCGCTGTCGCAGGGCGATGCGGCCCCGCACGCCGACCTGGATCGCCTGTTCTGTGCCGCCCAGGACGAAGCCTGCGATCAGCATCGCACCCTGCGCCAC
>JBEQCD010000113.1:0-5424 GCA_041639515.1 Hydrogenophilales bacterium
CCAGCGTTCGCGTTCGGCGTCGAACGAGGCCTGCTGCTGCGTCTTGAAGGCGACGATGGATGCGTTGTTGTCGGCAAGGAACTGGTTGTATTCGCGCAGACTGAACGTGGTTTCCTCGATCTTCAGCTGGTAGCGGCCGAGCGGGAAATCCTCGCGGATTGTCAGCAACTCGGCTTCGCTCACCGGGAAGAAGCGCACCTGGTCAAAGAAGCGCAGCAGCCACGGCTTGCCGTCGGTGAAGTCGGCGGTCTGGCGCCAGCGGTTCCACATCTGCAGGGTGCGGCCGACGAACTGATAGCCGCCGGGGCCTTCCATGCCATAGACGCACATATAAGCACCGCCGATGCCGACGGCGTTTTCCGGGGTCCAGGTGCGCGCGGGGTTGTACTTGGTGGTGACCAGTCGATGGCGCGGGTCGACCGGCGTCGCCACCGGTGCGCCGAGGTAGACGTCGCCGAGGCCCATCACCAGATAGCTCGCCTCGAAGACGATGCGCTTCACCTCCTCGATCGAGTCGAGGCCGTTGATGCGGCGGATGAACTCGATGTTGCTGGGGCACCAGGGCGCGTCCTTGCGCACCGACTGCATGTACTTCTCGATCGCGAGTTGGGTGGCGGCGTCGTCCCACGACAGCGGGATATGCACGATGCGGGTGGGCACCTGCATGTCCTCGATCGCGGGCAGCGCCTGTTCCGCAGCGAGCAGCAGCTCCATCAACTGGGGCAGCGGCAGCACGCGCGAGTCATAGTGCACCTGCAGCGAGCGGATGCCGGGGGTGAGGTCGAGGATGCCGGGCACGGCCATCGCCTGAAGGTGCGTCATCAGCGCATGCACGCGGAAGCGCAGGTTAAGGTCGAGCACCAGCGGGCCGTATTCGATCAGCAGGTACTTGTCACCGGCGCGGCGGTAGACCACCGCGACGGGGTTCTCGGTCTCGGAAACTCGATGTAACACCGGTTCGGCGAGTGCGTCGTCTCCCCCCTTTGCAAAAGGGGGGCTGGGGGGGATTTCTGCGGACGTTGCGGAAGGGGACGCGTTGCTGAATCCCCCCTGCCCCCCTTTTTCAAAGGGGGGTGAGTACGTTGTGGCGATGGCGGCGTCCTGCGCGGCTTCCATCTGCTCAGCCTGCGCCTGGCTCAAACGCTTGAAGCGCACGGTGTCGCCGGGGCGCAGCTGGCCCATTTTCCACAACTCCGCCTGCACGATGGTCGCCGGGCAGACGAAGCCACCGAGGCTGGGACCGTCCGGGCCGAGGATCACCGGCATATCGCCGGTGAAGTCGACCGCGCCGATGGCGTAGGCGTTGTCGTGGATGTTGGAGGGATGCAGGCCGGCTTCACCGCCGTCCTTGCGCGCCCATTCGGGGCGCGGGCCGATCAGCCGAACGCCGGTGCGGCTGGAGTTGTAATGCACTTCCCAATCGGTGGCGAAGAACATCTCGATGTCGGCGTCGGTGAAGAAATCCGGCGCGCCGTGCGGGCCGTACAGCACACCGATTTCCCAGGCGTGGGTGTAGGTCGGGATTAATTCGCCTGCAAGAACCACCGGCGTCTCTGCCCCCCCCTTTGCAAAAGGGGGGCTGGGGGGGATTTCCGCGGTCGCTATGGAAGGGGACGCGTTGCTTAATCCCCCCTGCCCCCCTTTTTCAAAGGGGGGCAGATCTTGTCCTTGGACTGACGCGGTGACATGCAGCACGTCGCCGACCCGCAGGGTGCGCCCGGCGTGGCCGCCGAACTGGCCGAGCGTAAAGGTGGACTTGCTGCCGAGGTAGTCCGGCACGTCGAAGCTGCCGCGCACCGCGAGATAGGCTCGGCAGCCAGTGTCCTTGATCGCGCCGAGTTTGAGCATGCTGCCGGCCTTGACCGCATGTGCGGCCCAGTTGGCAATCGCAACACCATCGAGCTCGGCGCCCATGTCGGCGCCGGCCAGCGCGATCACCGCGTCGCAGTTGAAGCGCAGCGTGGGGCCGGCGACGGTGAGTTCCAGCGCAGCCGCACCTTCTTCATTGCCCGCCAGTTTGTTGGCAAGCCGCAGCGCCAGCGCGTCCATCGGACCCGACGGTGGCACGCCGACGTCCCAATAGCCGGTGCGACCGGGCCAGTCCTGAATGCTGCTCTGCACGCCGGGTTCGATGACGTCGATCGTCGTCGGGCGGTAGTGGAAGGCGTTGAGATAGCGCGTGGTCTGCCGCCCTTCCATGAACACAGCATCGCGCACGATCTGGCCGAGATAGCCGAGGTTGGTCTCGATGCCGGCGACGCGGGTCTGCGCCAGCACCTGCTGCATTTTCTGCAAGGCGTCGGCGCGGTCACGGCCCTTGACGATGATCTTCGCCACCATCGGATCGTAGAACGGCGGCACTTCGCTACCGCGCTCGACCCAAGTTTCAATGCGCGCGTCCGGCGAAAAAACGATTTCTGTCAGCACACCGGCGGCGGGCTGGAAGTCCTTGGCCGGGTCTTCGGCGTAGAGGCGCACCTGCATCGATGCACCCTTGGGCTCCGCCTTGAAGCCCGACAAATCCAGCTCGCCGGCGGCCTCGCGCACCATCCATTCCACCAGGTCGACGCCGGTGACTTCCTCGGTGACGCCGTGCTCGACCTGCAGGCGGGTGTTCACTTCGAGAAAGTAGAACTGGCCGCTTTGCGTGTCGTAGACGAACTCGACCGTGCCGGCCGAGCGGTAGCCGACCGCCTCGCCGAGGCGTACGGCGGTGGCCAGCAGGTTGTTGCGCTGGATATCAGTAAGGCCGGGCGCCGGGGTTTCTTCAATGACTTTCTGATTGCGCCGCTGCACCGAACAGTCGCGTTCGCCGAGCGCGACGACATGGCCTTTGCCGTCGCCGAAAATCTGCACTTCGATATGGCGCGCGTGCTCGACGTATTTTTCGAGAAAGATGCCGGTTTCCTTGAAGTTGGCGCGCGCCAGGCGCTCGACCGACTGAAAGGCTTCGACCAGTTCGTCGCTGCTCCAGATCAGGCGCATGCCGATGCCGCCGCCGCCGGCGGTGCTCTTCAGCATCACCGGGTAGCCGATGCGCGCCGCTTCGGCCTGGGCGTGGCCCGCATCACTCAAGAGGCCGGAGCCGGGCAGCAGCGGCACCTTGTTGTGTTCGGCGAGATCGCGTGCGGTGTGCTTGAGGCCGAAGGCGCGCATCTGGTCCGGGCTGGGGCCAATGAAGGCGATGCCGGCGGCGGCGCAGTCCTCGGCGAAGCCGGGGTTCTCGGAGAGGAAGCCGTAGCCGGGGTGGATCGCCTGGGCGCCGGTGGCTTGCGCCACGTCGAGAATTTTCTCGCTACGCAGATAGCTTTGCGCTGCGGGCGCCGGGCCGATCTCGACCGCCTCGTCGGCGAGCCGCACGTGCAGCGAATGGCGGTCGGCCTCGGAATAGACGGCGACCGACTTCACCCCCATGGTCCGCAGGGTACGGATGATGCGGCAGGCGATGGCGCCGCGGTTGGCGATGAGAACCTTGTCGAACATGCAATCTCCGGCGGGTCGTCCCGCTTCATTCAAGGCGGCGGGTCGTCCCGCCGTCAGGTTTTATTGTTCAGGCGCGTCCCAGATCAGCACCCGCACCGGCGTCGGGTTGTAGGCGTTGCACGGATTGTTGAGCTGCGGGCAATTCGAGATCAGGCACAGCACGTCCATTTCGGTACGCATTTCGACGTATTTTCCGGGCGCCGACACGCCGTCGGCGAAGCTGAGGCCGCCCTCGGGCGTCACCGGCACGTTCATGAAGAAGTTGATGTTGCTGGTGATGTCGCGTTTGGTCAGGCTGCCGTCGTAGTGCGCCAGCGCGTGCAGGAAGCTGTCGCGGCAGGAATGCATCGGCCGCTTGTTCAGTGCATAGCGCACGGTGTTGCTCTCGCACGAGCAGGCGCCGCCGAGGGTGTCATGGCGGCCGCAGGTGTCGGCGGTGATGGTCAGCATCGCCCGGCCTTCGGTCGACATCAGCTGCGTGCCGGCGGTGAGGTAGAGCGCGCCCTGCGCGCGCACGGTATCGGCGGCACTGTAGCGTTCCTCGGGATCGCGCGCATTGAAGAACAGCGTGTCGACCGCCTGGTTGCCTTCGAGGTCGAGGATGCGGAAGACCTGGCCTTTTTTGATTTCGTGGATCCACGGGTCGCCGGCGTCGACGACGGCGTTATAGACGGCGGTGTTCGGATCGAAAGCACTTTCGACGAGATTGAATGTACCCATGTCTGGCCTCAGCGATAAAGAATTTCAGTTTGGTAGAAGCCACGCTGGTTTTCCGCGCAGGCGTTGCGGCAGACGTCATCCGCACCGGGCGTGCCGCTCTTCCATGCGGTCAGCATGACGTCGCCCGGCGCATAGTCCGGGCGCGGGTCGAGCGGATGCGGCGCGGCAGACAGCACCACCAGCACGTCCATCTCGAAGCGTAGATCAATGTAGGCGCTGGAATGCGAGTTCGCCGTGTCGAACTGCAGCCGGCCGGCCTCGTCGGCGACGACCTTGCTGAAGAAGTTGACGTTCGGCACCACGTCGCGCTTGCCCAGGCCCCACTTGCCGAGTTCGACCAGCAGCCCGTCGCGGCCGTTGCGATGCATGGCGTTGCGGTGGGTCTGGTAGGTCGCTTCGCCGTACTTCGCCTTGACAATTTCGGCGTTGCTGGTGCCGCACAGCGCGTCGTGCCAGCCGCAGCTGTCGTTGATCACTGAACACAGCACGTGGCCCATGTCGGAGTAGCACACATGCCCCGTCGTCAGGTGGGCGGTGTGCTGCGCCTTCAGCGTATCGGGCATGTTGTAGCGCTCGAGCTTTTCCTCGGCGTTGTAGAACAGTGCCGAGACGTTGGCGCGGCCGGTCAGATCGGTCAGCCGCAGCGCGTTGCCGCGCCGCAGCACGCCCGACCAATGGCAGCCACCGGGCAACGCTTCTTCCCACAGAAACAGCTCGGGCGGGATGGGGTTCAGATTCTGTGCCATACGAATACCTGCTCAGAAAAACTTGAGGTAACGGTCGAGTTCCCACTGCGAGACATGCGTGTTGTAGGCCTCCCACTCGTCGCGCTTGTATTTCGCAAAGGTCTCGGCCATCAGCGGGCCGAACACCTGCTTGGTCAGCGGGTCGGCCTCGAAGGCGTCGATCGCTTCCTCCAGCGAGCGCGGCAGGTGGGACACGCCCATCGCCTTGAGTTCTTCCTCGGTGTGCTGGTACATGTTCTCGCCGTGCGGCTTGCCGGGATCAAGATTTTCACGGATACCTTCGAGACCGGCGGCCAGCATCAGCGCGGCGGCCAGATAGGGGTTGCACGACATGTCGACGGCGCGGCATTCGACGCGGCCGCCGGCGAGCGGCACCCGCAGCATGTTGGTGCGGTTGTTGCTGCCGAAGGAGACGTGGATCGGCGCCCAGGTGAAGCCCGACATGTTGCCGCGCCGCACCAGGCGCTTGTAGCTG
>JBEQCD010000114.1:0-5314 GCA_041639515.1 Hydrogenophilales bacterium
ATCGCCTCCTGGTTGCGGGCGTTTTCCTCTTCGCTCTTGCGAGCGCGCGACTTGGTTTCGTTAATGTTCACCAGCCCCAGCAACACCAGCGATGCAACCGCCAGCAAGCCGAACACCCCCGCCAGCAGATACCCCGCCCCACCGACAGACTGGTAGTCCTGCGACAACTGCTCGGTATCCTTGAGCAAGGCGTCACTGCCGACGAACAGGTTGTTTGCCGCCAGCTTGGCCTGCAGCAGCGGCGGCGTGTTGCTCAGCACCGATCCGACCGCCTCCACCATGTCGCCCATGTTGGTGCCCAGGTCTTCCATCGTGCGCATGTTGTTTTCACTCTGGCCGAACGCGCCTTCCATCAGGCCCTGCACCGTGTCGCGGAACAGGGTGGTGTCCTTTTCCATCTGCAGCACCACTTCGGGGTCGATCAGGTCGGCCGACAGCAGCAAGTTCGCGTTTTTCGGCAGCCGCTGGCTGAGCATGACGAGCTGGTCCGCACGCGCCACGTCGCGCGCACTGGCGCCCGAATCCAGGAGCTGGACCACGAGCTGTTCGGCAACCTCCTGCAAATCAAGCGATAAAGCGTTAATTTTCTTGACGCTCTGGCTGACCGAAATCAGGTTTTTTTGTTGCGACAGAATCTGCGCAACTTGCGGGCGGAAATCTTGCCACTGCTTGCTGACCTTTTCGACCGTCTCGCGCGCCGCGCCACTTGATGCGGGCACGTCCTCATCACCCTCGGTCAGATCTTTTAACGTGGTCTCGAATTCAGCCTTGCCTTCGCTGAGTTTCTTGAACGCACCGACGTTACCCAGAACAGATTGCTGTGCAGTCAATGGCAACCGTTGCGACAACACTTTCAGCGCACCGGCACGGGTTTCATAACTCGCCCGGTTATCGAGCTGCACCGTGCTGTAAATCGTGAAGCCGGCCGCGAGCAGCAGCGATACGATCAAGGCGCCGCCGGCATACAGATATTGTTTTTCGATAGGCAGATGGCCGATCAGGGGCACCTTGCCGGCTTCCTTGTTCGCCAGCTTGCGCACCGTCTGCATGATCAGGGTGGTTTGATCGCCGCCGCGTCCCGCGGAAACTTTGCCGGTCATCCGACCTGCCAGACCCTTGAGGCCATTCATCGTGATATCCATATTCAACGCTCCAAACTCTCTATTAATCGAGCGCCTGCGCGCCCTGTTTTAAACGACCGGCGTATCGCCTGCTACGCCTCTACCATCAGGAATTCAGGGTGGCCGAGCAACTGTCCAAAATCCAGATCGCACCAGACAGCGCCCTGGTCATCGGCGTATTGACGTGCCACCCAGGGATGCGCTCCCTGTTCTGCGCGCAACTGATAACGGCTGACATTCCGCAAACCCAGCGCGCTGCGCACCAGCAAGGCGGCGTTGACGCCAAAATCATGATGCGGAATCAGCAGGCGGCAGCTGGCATGGTCAGGGGTCACACCCTGGCCCATGAAATCGGAAAAATCGCTGACCGCATACAGATTGCCCCGGATATTGGCGACGCCGCGAAACCAGCGCCGCGCACCCGGCACCTTGACGATGGTGGGCACCGGGATGACCTCCTCCGCGTCAGCCAGATTCACCAGCCAGCTCACCTCGCCCACCTGAAAACCCAGACGGGAGCCCGTGTTGTCACGCGTTGCCGCAGCCAGAAGCTGCTGCGACAGCGTCGTTTGAAACTCGCGCAGATTGAACTTCTTGCTCATCGTGGTCAGCTCAACCCAAGGCCTTGATCTGCGACAACAACTCCTCGGGCTTGACCGGCTTGACCAGATAAGCCTTCGCGCCCTGGCGCATGCCCCACACCTTGTCGGTTTCCTGGCCTTTGGTGGTGCACATGATGACCGGGATATGCTTGGTCGCCTCTTCCTTGGTCAGCATGCGGGTCGCCTGATAGCCATTCATGCCCGGCATCACCACGTCCATCACGATCAGATCCGGCAGGGTCTGCTTGGCCTGGGCGACGGCTTCTTCGCCGCTTTCAGCCATGCTCACCAGATAGCCGTTCTTGACCAGCAGTTCAGACAGAAAAAAACGCTCGGTAGGGGAATCGTCCACAACCAGAATTCGGCTAATCGCCATGATTTATGCTCCTAGAAAACAGTTAAGCCCGGCTGACGGCATGCTCGCGCACCGCCGTCAACAACGTGTCTTTGGTAAAGGGTTTGGTCAGGTATTCGTCCGAGCCCACCATGCGTCCGCGCGCACGATCGAACAATCCGTCCTTGGACGACAGCATGATGACCGGCGTGGCGCGGTACTTGGCGTTGCGTTTGATCAGCGAACAGGTCTGGTAGCCGTCGAGGCGCGGCATCATGATATCCACAAACACCACATCAGGCTCGTGGTCGGTAATTTTGGACAGCGCATCAAATCCATCCTGCGCCAGGATGACCTCACAGCCCGCCTGACTTAAAAATATTTCCGCACTGCGGCGGATCGTATTGCTGTCATCGATGATCATCACCTTGACGCCCTTCAATGCTTCGTTGTCCACACGTTCTCTCCACCTGGATCAGCGGGTGGCCAAAATTGCACGCACCCTGTGTGGTAAACATTACGGCATGGACATCGGCTTCTTTAGCGCCGCAATGCTTGTATTCACGGCATTTCGGCCAAATAAAAAGGGCGCTACATGGCAGCGCCCTTTTTATGTGTGACAACCCGCCCGGCTTACTGCCAGGATTCTTCGCTCGACGATTTCTGCACTCCGGCCAGCCCCCCCATGGTGTCCATGATGGCGTTCGGCAAGGCTGAAATGCGCATGAACTGTCCCATGCCCACATCCGGGAAAGCCAAGGCGATGCGGAACCGGCCGTGGGGTGCGCCGACATCCTTGTCGACGATGTAGATTTCGTACGGCAGGCCGGCGACACTGTTCTGCATATCGATCCGCTTGAGCCATTCGCCGTCGCTGTTGTCGCCGTCGTTCATGGCCACGCCAAACACGGCCAGTTTGCGGTCGGACAACACCACCTCATAAACCTTGGCGGTTTTTCCCGCGCCTTTGGCCAGGTTCTCGCGAACCGTCTTGAGCGCCTCGGCAAACGAGCCAAACTGGTTCAGCTCGTTTTTGGATGAGTCCAGACGTTCCATGCCCACCATGTAGCGATAGTTGGAAAGACTGGCGGCGGTTTCCTCGCCGCCCTGCCCCTTGCCGGCACCCAGCGCCTGCTGCAATCGCCCCTGCAGGCCTTTTACCGCCTCTTCCTTCTTGGCGAACGATTTGCGGAAATAAGCGCGATACCAGTAATCCGGGTTGGTGTAGGCAACACTGCCATCCGCCTTGATGCCCACCCGAACCGTTGCACCCATGATCGCGGGCCCGCCAACCGAGCCGACCGGGTCCAGCATGTCGGCGTCGGTTGCAATCACCACGCCATAGCCGGCCAAGCCTTTGGGGAAATATTTGCCAATGACTTTAAAGCCGCCTTTTTTGAGTTTGCCCTCGACCGCCGTAGCCGCCGCCTGGACATTGCCTCCCGCCACCGAGTCGCCCTGAATGTAGGGCGCAATTGCCCACACGCTGCTCGACAGCGACAGCATCAACCACGTAGCTATCCACCGAATGTTCATCGTCTTCTCCTTTATATTGATTAATGTTGGCCTGACCCCTGTCACAACCCGCGTAGTCCACGCGGCCATGAAATGGGGACGCCATACTAGCAACTTCTTGTGCCTGTACGCTCTAACGCCCAGAAACCGGCATTCTTGAGCCGCGCATCCGTACTAAAACGCCACCATCTCGAAATCGTCCTTGCGGGCGCCGCAATCCGGGCACGTCCAGTTGATCGGCACGTCTTCCCAGCGCGTGCCCGGGGCGATGCCATCGTCGGGCGCACCGGTTTCCTCGTGATAAATCCAGCCGCAGATCAGGCACATCCAGCTTGTGTATTCGGGAGTTTCAGACATGGAGGAGAGGGGAATCGGCTAAAATCGGGAGCTTGATTTTATAGCAGTGACGCCATGCCACCCATTTTCACGCCCAAACCCACGCCCCCGCTGGTCCTGAGCTTTGCCGCGTCCGACCCGACCGGCGGCGCCGGCATCCAGGCCGACCTGCTCACCCTGGCCAGCATGGGCTGTCACCCGCTGTCGGTGATCACCGCGCTCACAGTGCAGGACACCGCCGGGGTCGATGAAATCCTGGTAATCGACTCCGAATGGGTGATGGATCAGGCGCGCATGCTGCTCGAAGACATGCCGGTCGCCGCGTTCAAGCTTGGCATGCTGGGCAGCCCGGAGTCGATGGCGGTGATCGCAGAAATCCTCGCCGACTATCCCGACATCCCGGTGGTGCTCGACCCGGTGCTGGCCTCCGGGCGCGGCGACGAATTCACTACCGACGACATGATCTCGGCGATGCGCGACCTGCTGATTCCGCAGGCCAGCATCATCACCCCCAACAGCCACGAAGCGCGGCGGCTTGCGCTATTCGAGTCGGACGACGACGACATGGATCTGGCTGCCTGCGCCAAACACCTGGTCGACCTCGGCTGCGAATACGTGCTCATCACCGGCACCCACGAAACCACGCCGCGCGTGCTGAACAGCCTGTACAGCATGGACGGCCATGTGCAGACCGATGCCTGGGACCGCCTGCCCGGCAGCTACCACGGCTCCGGTTGCACGCTCGCTTCGGCGATCGCCGCTGCCCTTGCCTACGGTCAGGACATGCCGACCGCAGTGCGCGAGGCGCAGAACTTCACCTACGAAACGCTCAAGGCTGCGTTCCGCCCCGGCATGGGGCAGTACATTCCGGAACGCTTCTTCTGGGCGCAGGACGTGCAAACAGAAGGCAACGCATGAGCGCAGGCCAACCCGAATTCCCCGGCGGCGTTTACGCCATCACGCCCGAAACCGCCGACACCGCGCTGCTGCTAGCGCAGGTCGAGGCCGCGTTGCGCGGCGGCGTGGCGGCCGTGCAATACCGCGACAAGTCCGGCGATATCGCCCGCCGCCATGAACAGGCGAGCGAACTGGTCACGCTGTGTCGCCGCTTCCATGTGCCGCTGATCGTCAATGACGACCTGCGGCTGGCTGATTTGTGCGATGCCGACGGTGTACATCTGGGACGCGACGACGGCACGGTGCGCGAGGCGCGCATCATCCTGGGCAAGGACAAATTCGTCGGTGTATCGTGCTATCAAAGCCTCGATCTGGCCCTGGCCGCGCAGGCGGCAGGCGCCGATTACGTCGCCTTCGGCAGCTTTTTCCCGTCGCCCACCAAGCCTGACGCAGGCCGAGCGAGCCTGGACTTGTTGCGCGAAGCCGCGCCGCAGATCCACCTGCCGCTG
>JBEQCD010000115.1:0-5263 GCA_041639515.1 Hydrogenophilales bacterium
GGGCGGCTGCCGAACTCATCACGTCGGCAATTGCACTGGCAAAAGGGGAGCTCATGTCACGCTCCCATTTTTTCGAAGATCTTGGACAGCTTCTCGTCTAGCGTGGCCGCCGTGAAGGGCTTGACCACATAACCGTTGGCACCGGCCTGGGCGGCGGCGATGATGTTTTCCTTCTTGGCTTCGGCAGTCACCATCAGCACCGGCAGCTTGGACAGGGCCGCATCGGCGCGAATCTGCTGCAGCATGGTGAGGCCGTCCATGTTGGGCATGTTCCAGTCCGACACGACGAAGTCGAAGTTGCCGGCCTTGAGCTTGGCCAGGCCATCGGCACCGTCTTCGGCTTCCTCCACATTGGCGTAGCCCAGTTCCTTGAGCAGGTTGCGCACGATGCGGCGCATGGTGGAAAAATCGTCGACGACGAGGAATTTGGTGTTCGGGTCAGCCATGTTCTTGCTCCACTTGGATTGCTTGTAACAATCGGTTTCAACTACTCGTGTAATCGGCATTGCACCCGCAAACTTGACCGGACAAACGGCTTATTCGCGGCTACACCCGCATCGCGCGGCTGCCTTGTGAACTGAACACCATCATCACGCGCCCGGGCAGTTCCGACAGCGGAGCCACATCGTGGGTGGCCCCGATGGCAATGGCCTCGCGCGGCATACCAAACACCACGCAGCTGGCTTCGTCCTGCGCCAGGTTGTAGGCACCGGCCTCTTTCATCTTCAGCATGCCGGCCGCGCCATCCTTGCCCATGCCGGTGAGGATCACGCCCACGGCGTTCTTGCCAGCCGCCTGGGCGGCCGATTCGAACAGCACGTCGACCGAGGGGCGGTGCCGGTTCACCGGCGGGCCGTCGTCGAGCTGGGTCATGTAGTTGGCCCCGCTGCGCACCAGTTTCAGGTGCGAATGGCCCGGTGCCAGGTAGGCGTGGCCCGGCAGCACGCGTTCGCCGCCTTCGGCTTCCTTCACCGAAATCTTGCACAGCTTGTCGAGCCGGTTGGCAAACGAACGGGTAAAACCTTCGGGCATGTGCTGGGTGATCAGCACGCCGGGGCTGTCGGACGGCAACTGCACCAGGAATTCCTTGATCGCCTCGGTGCCGCCGGTGGATGCGCCGATGATGATGAGCTTTTCGCTGCTGATGAGCGGGTTGCGTACCGAAGCCAGCGCGGCACTGCCCTGCCCCTGCGCCAGGGGCGGCGGGGTGGCACGCACCCGCGCCCGCGCCGCAATGCGGATTTTTTCGGCGATGAGTTCGGCGTATTCCAGCATGCCGCTCTGGATCGACATCTTGGGCTTGGTAATGTAATCCACCGCCCCTAGTTCCAGCGCGCGCAGCGTGATCTCCGAGCCGCGCTCGGTCAGCGACGACACCATGAGCACAGGCATGGGCCGCAGGCGCATCAGGCGTTCGAGGAAATCCAGCCCGTCCATCTTGGGCATTTCCACGTCGAGCGTGAGCACATCGGGGTTGGTCTGCTTGATCAGCTCGCGCGCGGCCAGCGGATCGGGGGCCGCGCCCACCACTTCCATGTCGGGCTGCGCGCTGATGATTTCCTTCATCACGCCCCGGATCAGCGCCGAGTCGTCGACGATGAGCACCTTGATCGTCATGTTGTTGTCCTCTCCCGGTCAGAACAGGTCGACGTCGCCCGCGACGCGGCTGCCCTGCAGCTGGGTCGCGTAGGCCTGCTCGCGTTTCACCAGCGTGTAGTTATTGAGTTGCTTGAGTTTTTTCACCAGCACCTTGCCGGTCTGGGGAAAGAAATAGACTTTGCGCGGATGCACGTCGTTGAGGTCTTCCGCCACGATGCGGATGTTTTCCGCCTTGAGGTAGCGCCGCACGAAATCGGCGTTGCGCTCGCCCACGTTGATGGCGGTGAAGCCACGGAGCACGTTGCCGCCTCCGAACACTTTGGCTTCGAGGTTTTCCCGGCGCGCGCCGGCCTTCAGCAGCTGGTTGATCAGCATTTCCATGGCGTAGGCACCATAACGCATCGAGGCTGAGCTGGGGTTGCTCGGGTCGCCCGAGCCGTCGGGCAGCATGAAATGGTTCATGCCGCCAATGCCGAACACGCGGTCGCGGATGCAGGCCGCCACGCACGACCCCAGCACGGTGACGATGAGCATGGGCTTGGCGGTGTAGTAGTACTCGCCTGGCAGGATCTTGGCCGCTTCGCAGTCGAAGGTGCGGTCGAAATAGAAATTGGTGGCGAGGTGTTCTTCCAGCAGCGCACTCATGCGCCAGCCCCTGCCAGGCGGGCGCGGCGCGCCAGTTCGTAGACGGTCTTGCCGCGCAGCGAAAAGGCATCGGACGCGTAAACGAAGTTTTCCGAATGGCCGGCGAACAGCAGGCCGTCCGGCTTCATCAGCGGCACAAAGCGCGACAGGATCTTGGATTGGGTCGGCTTGTCGAAATAAATCATCACGTTGCGACAGAAGATCACGTCGAACGGGCCTTTCACCGGCCAGCTCGCGCCCAGCAGGTTCAGCGGCCGGAAGTCGATCAGCTGCCGCAGCTCGGGCCGCACGCGCACGAAACCGCTGCGTTCCCCCTTGCCACGCAGGAAAAAGCGCTTGGCCCGTTCGCGCGAGAGCTTGTCGATGCGCTCGGCGGCATAGATGCCGGCAGCGGCGGTCTCCAGCACCTTGGTATCGATGTCGGTGGCGACGATGGTCACCGGCGGGGTCAGGGTGTTGAACACCTCGCACAGCGTCATGGCAATCGAATACGGCTCTTCGCCGGTTGAACTGGCCGAACACCATACCGAGAACGGCGCGCCGGTTTTCCGGGCGTGTTCGGCCAACAGCGGAAAATGGTGTTCCTCGCGGAAAAACGAGGTGAGGTTGGTGGTCAGCGCGTTGGTGAAGGCTTCCCACTCGTCTTCGTCGCGGCCGCTTTCCAGGCTGTCGAGATACACCTCGAAGGAATTCAGGCCCTTGGCACGCAGCCGCCGGGCCAGCCGGCTGTAGACCATCTCCTGCTTGCTTTCCGACAGGGCAATGCCGGCCTGGCGGTAGATCAGCGACCGCACACGGGCGAAGTCGCGCGGGGTGAAGGCAAACGCCTTCAGATCATCTTGTCTGCTGACGGGCATGACAGCCTCTTGTTCATCCGGTAAGGCGCAGCCCCGCCCGAAGGCAAGTGTCTGCGTGTTCGCTCAGGCCGCCATGCGGTGTGCGGGCGCGGACTCGACGCGTTCCTCACGCGGCGTGGCCGTGCTCCGGGTGCGCCGCGCGGGAGCCTGTGCCGGATTGAGCTTGAATGTGGCCACCAGTTCCGCCAGCTTGGCCGATTGCACGTGCAGGCTTTCTGCCGCTGCCGCCGCCTCTTCCACCAGCGCGGCGTTCTGCTGGGTGATTTCGTCCATCTGGCCCACGGCCTGGTTGATCTGGTCGATACCGGTGCTCTGCTCGCGGCTGGCCGTGGCCACGCCGCCGATGATGTCGGCCACCAGTTGCACCGAGGTGACAATGTCGTCCATCGAATCGCCGGCCTCGTCGACCAGCTTGCGGCCGGCTTCCACCTTGCCCACGCTGTCTTCGATGAGGGCCTTGATCTCTTTGGCGGCACCGGCGCTGCGCTGGGCAAGACTGCGAACTTCGGAGGCGACGACGGCAAAGCCCCGGCCCTGTTCACCGGCACGCGCGGCTTCGACGGCGGCGTTGAGCGCAAGAATATTGGTCTGGAAGGCAATGCCGTCAATGACGCCGATGATGTCGGCAATCTTGCGGGAGCTGGCGTTGATGCCGGCCATGGTGCCCACCACTTCCTGCACCAGTTCGCCGCCGTGCGCAGCGATCTCGGCCGTGGACGTGACCAGCTGGTTGGCATGGCGCGAGCTTTCGGCATTCTGCTTCACGGTGCCGGTCATCTCCTCCATGGAGCTGGCGGTTTCTTCCAGGCTGGAGGCCTGCGATTCGGTACGCGCCGACAGGTCGGCGTTGCCCGAGGCGATTTCCACCGCACCGGCATTGACCACGTCGGTGCTTTCCTTGATCTGGCCGATGGCCCAGCGCAGGTTCACCTGGAGCACACGCAGGGTATCGAGAATCCCTGCCAGTTCGGTCACGCCGCCCGTATCGATGCGGCTGGTGAGGTCGCTCGCCGACATGCGCTGGATTTCCCGGCGAATGCACGCCAGCGGCTTGACGATGCTGTGGTAGGCAAACCAGCCGCACAGCGCGGCCAGCGGTACGCCGATCCACGCCAGCATGGAGGCCACGCCAGCTGCACTGGTGTTGCCGCTGCTGGCCAGCCCGGAGAGCACTGCCAGCAGCACGAACACCGAAGCCACGGCAGCAGACGCGAGCGTGAGCTGCATTTTCAATGAGCGCGGCAGCCATTTGCCCAGACTGTCGTGCCAGCTGGATTTGACGGCCTGCCCGTTCTCCACGCGCAGGCTGCGGTCGCCACTCCGGATCGCCCGGTAGGCCGCGTCGGCTGCGCGAATCTGCTCGCGGCTGGGCTTGGCCCGCACCGAGGTGAAGCCGACGATGGCATCGCCCTCGAAAATAGGCGCGGCGTTGGCCTCCACCCAGTAGAAATCGCCGTTCTTGCAGCGGTTTTTCACCATGCCGGTCCAGGGTTTGCCGGCACGCAGGCACCCCCACATGTCGGCAAAGGCTGCGGGCGGCATGTCGGGGTGGCGCACCAGATTCTGCGGCGCACCGATCAGCTCGTCCTCGGTGAACCCGCTGATTTCGACAAAATCACGATTCACATAGGTGATGTTGCCGTGCACGTCGGTACGCGAGGTGGGGGCCTCGCCGTCGCGCAGCACGTATTCGTTGTCGGTTACGGGCAGATTGGTACGCATTGCTGGATTCCTTTTCTCACTGGCGCGGTGCGCCGCTTGCTCTCCAGATCATCGGATGCTGCTTGCCCGGGCTTGAGCCGGGCTGCTTGTTTTTTATGTCGCAGCGGCAGGATTTTTTCCATCACCGCTGCGCATCCTGCTCAGAACTCTTCCCACTCGTCGGCCCCGCCGCCCGAAGCCACTTTCTTGGGGCGAGCTGCCGGCGACGACACCGGGCGGGCAGCAGGCTTGGCCTTGGGTTTGAACTGGGCGACTTCACGCGAGGCCGGGGCGGCCACGCGTGCCATGGCGGACGAATCCACCCGGAACACGCTGACGGCTTCGGACAGTTTGCCGGCCTGCTCGCGCAGGCTTTCGGCTGCTGCCGCCGCTTCTTCCACCAGCGCTGCGTTCTGCTGGGTCATTTCGTCCATCTGGCCCACAGCCTGGTTCACTTGTTC
>JBEQCD010000116.1:0-5017 GCA_041639515.1 Hydrogenophilales bacterium
GGCAATCCACCAATACCTGGAGTTGAACAATTCAGATCCCAAACCGTTCGCGTGGGTCAAGTCTGCCGATGACATCCTGGCGAGTATCGAGAGATTTTGTCTGCGAATTTCTAACTCAGGACACTAGCAGCCATTTTCATCAAAATATTCAGGCCGATGGGTCCATCGCCGCAATCACCCCCCCACCTAGGCACACCTCGCCGTCGTACAGCACGGCGCTTTGCCCCGGCGTAACGGCCCACTGCGCCTCGGGAAACTCCAGACGAAAACCGGCACCCACCGCGCTCACCACGGTGCAGGCCGCATCCTGCTGGCGGTAACGCGTCTTGGCGGCGTACTGGCCCGGCGCGGGCGCATGGCCAGCGCACCAGCTGGCATCCTGGGCATCGAGCCGGTGCGACAGCAGCCAGGGGTGGTCATGCCCCTGCACCACGCGCAGCACGTTTTTCTCCAGATCCTTGCGCGCCACAAACCACGGCGCGTGTTCGCCCACGCCGCGCTGGCCCCGGTCCAGCGCCGCCTTCAACTCGGCGCCCTTGGCCTTCACGCCGCCAATGCCCAAGCCCTGGCGCTGGCCCAGCGTGTAGAAACTCAGCCCCACATGTTTACCCAGCGTGCGCCCCCGGTCGTCCTGAATGGGGCCCGGCGCGTGGCTGATGTAGCGGTTCAAAAACTCGCGAAACGGCCGCTCGCCAATGAAGCAGATGCCGGTCGAATCCTTCTTCTTGGCATTGGGCAGGCCAATTTCTTCGGCAATGCGGCGCACCTCGGTCTTGTGCAGCTCGCCCACGGGGAACAGCGTTTTGGACAGCTGCGCCTGGTTCAGCCGGTGCAAAAAGTAGCTTTGGTCCTTGCTCGGGTCCAGCCCCTTGAGCAACTCAAACAGGCCCGTGGCAGCGTTCTGCCGCACGCGCGCGTAATGCCCGGTGGCAATCTTCTCGGCACCCAGGCGCATGGCGTGATCGAGAAAGGCCTTGAACTTGATCTCGGCATTGCACAGCACATCGGGGTTGGGCGTGCGCCCGGCCTGGTACTCGCGCAAAAACTCGGCGAACACCCGGTCCTTGTAGTCGGCGGCGAAGTTGACATGCTCGATCTCGATGCCGATCACATCGGCCACGGCGGCGGCATCCACGAAGTCGATGTTGGACGAGCAGTATTCGCTGTCGTCATCGTCTTCCCAGTTCTTCATGAAGATGCCGACCACCTCATGGCCCTGTTGCTTCAATAGGTGGGCGGTGACGGCGGAATCCACCCCGCCCGAGAGGCCCACGACGACGCGTTGCTTTTTCATGGGCAGGATTATCCGGCTACTGCGATACCGCAGGGCGTGGTGATGCTATTGAATAAGTAGCTGCTTGCGCTTGCTGGAAAAGGGCTTTATGCTGATTTTGTCGTTGAAATCCGGCCACACGCTTGCCTGAGACGATTTCGCCGATCCGTTGCAGAGGAGCCCGATGGCTTGGGCGAGGCGGTACTTCGTGAGGCCCGGCGGGTGAAACAGAATATTTTCCGCAGGTGTTCCGAGGGTGCAGTTTTGCAGCCAGCCGAAATGGCCTCAATTCCGAACGAATCGAAACTCTGAAAGTTGTGATGTGTCAGGGCGATATGCGGCCTGCTAGTCGTCCAACGCGGCGACGTCATCCTCGACAATGGGGATGATGCGTTGGCACTCCAGACAATCACAAACAAAAACGCGCTGATTGTCGATTTTCGTTATATCAAGCAGCATCAATCGAGATCCGCACCTGTGACAAGTGTCAGGTTGCTCGGTCATCACTTGATAAACAGTATCTGGCGAAAATTTCCATTTCATAGCAGCTACTTTTGGTTGTCGACAAATATTGAATTTCGATGCCACGCAACAAACTCGGGTTGTGGCGCGAATCGCTCGGGTGGCTCAATTTTTTGTCCATTGAGAGGCAGCAATACGTCTTTGACGAAAACATCCTTGCTTCGCCTCAGATCCTCAGAAACGATGATCGTGAAATCATCAGCAAGGCAAATCAGACCTTTGTCAAAAGCGCGATCGTGAATGGCCGACAAGCAAAGCCCATTGCTTGGGTTGAGCCTGTTTGCCTTGTCGCTGCTCCAAGGAACAATGTGGCTGGCGATCAATAACCGTGAATCAGTCAGTCCTGACATGCAGCAACGGTTTCTGTAACTGCTGAGCACGGCCCGGCGGAAAAAATGCTGCTTGATTCGCTGCGCTGTCACCACCTGCCGGGTCTCCCCGGTAAAGTTTTCCTGTGCTAGCACATCACCTCCTCCTTCTGGCTCCAAGCCATCGACGGTGTCCTTGTCCAGTTGCTGGCGCAGCATCTGGCATTCCACCGCCAATCGTTCCCAGTCCGAATGGAATTCGTCCCAAACTGCACGGTCTAGCGACGAAGCATTTCCCAACCCTGCACGCCCAGAGCTAACAACGGCCGGGTCAATACTGGCAAGGTTGAGCATTTTCATCGCCACTGCATCAGCGGTACGTCCAATGACTTTGGCCAGCGCCATGATTTCCGGATTTCGCCCGTGAATTCTTCCGTAGGGGAGTTGGCAGTAAAGATGAAAAGCCAGCTTGATTTGTTCTTTTGTCCAAAGACCAGTTGCCATGATGTATTGCGGCACGATGACGGGAGAAACCGCTTCGACCGATTCCTTGGGTGAAGTGATGGACGCGCGCAGTATGCAGACCGCTTGAACCATGCGAACCACGGAAGCTTCGGAAAATAGCCGGTAGGCTTGTGTGTCCAAGACCGGAATTTTGAATGTATCAGGAAAGCCCATCCACCTCGCGCATTCGCAGGGGGTCGACCGGCGTGGGTTGAACCAAACCGAAGCCCAATCCATTGCCTGTCGTTGTATGTTGGTTTGTGGCTCTGCGAGGGCATCCATAAGTGATCGGTCAATGCGCAGTCTGGATGGCAATGGTTACGATGCACCCCAGGAGACAACACCCATGCTCAAGAAAACCCTGTGGGGCCTGCTGGCCCTGCTTGTGCTGCTGGCGGCTGTGGTGGCCATCAATACCGTCCGCAAAGGCTCGCGCCAGTTGCCCGTGGAGCCGCTCGCACCCGTGGCCGTGGATGCGGCGGCCGTGGCCGCGCGGCTGGCCGAGGCGGTGCGCTTGCAGACGCTCTCCTCGCGTGACGACGCGCAGCTCAGTGCCGACCAGTTCAAGGCGCTGCATGCTCTGCTACAGGCGCGCTTTCCGCGCGTGCATGCCGCACTGCAGCGCGAGGTGGTGGATGACTTGAGCCTGCTCTACACCTGGAAGGGCGCCGACCCGCAGGCCCGGCCCATGATGCTGATGGCGCACCAGGACGTGGTGCCCGTGGCGCCCGGCACCGAGGGCGACTGGGAGGTGCCGCCGTTTGCCGGTGAGGTCAAAGACGGTTTCATCTGGGGCCGTGGCTCGTGGGACGACAAGGGCAACCTGCTTTCGCAGATGGAGGCCGTCGAGATGCTGCTGGCCAGCGGCTACCAGCCGCCGCGCACCATTTACCTGGCCTACGGCGCTGACGAGGAGGTGGGTGGTGCGCGCGGTGCCCGGCAGATTGCCGCGCTGCTGCAACAGCGCGGCGTGCGGCTCGACTTTGTGCTCGACGAGGGGCTGCTGGTGCTTGAAGGCCTGATGCCCGGCATTGCCAAGCCCACGGCGCTCATCGGCGTGGCCGAGAAGGGCTACATGTCGGTGGTGCTCAAGGTGTCGGCCACGCCGGGCCATTCGTCCATGCCGCCGCCCAAGGGCACCAGCGCCATTGCCATGATGAGTGCGGCGCTTGCGCGCCTGGAGGACAAGCAGTTGCCGGCCGGCATCCGGGGCGTGGCGTTTGAAATGTTCGACACCCTGGCGCCCGAGATGAGCGGCTTTGCGCGCGTGGCGCTGTCCAACCTGTGGTTGTTCGGCCCCGTGGTGCAAAAGCAGCTGGAAGGCGCGGCAAGCACCAATGCCATGCTGCGCACCACCACGGCGCTGACCATCGTCAACGCGGGCAACAAAGAGAACGTGCTGCCCGGCCGCGCCGAGGCCACGGTGAACTTCCGCATCCTGCCGGGCGACACCAAAGAGGGCGTGCTGGCGCACATGCACAGCCATGTGGCCGATGCGGCTCCGGGCGGCCAGTTCGAACTGGTGGCGCTACCGGGTGCGGTGGATGCGTCCAAGGTGGCGCCCACCGATTCGGCGCAATACCGGGTGTTGAACCAGACCATCCGCGAGGTGTTTCCCGACGCGCTGGTGGCCCCGGGGCTGATGGTGGCGGGCACGGACTCGATCCACTACGGCGCCATCAGCGACCACATCTTCAAGTTCTCCCCCATTCGCGCCAACAGCGAAGACCTCAAGCGCTTTCACGGCACCAACGAGCGGCTGAGCGTGGCGAACTACCAGGACGCCATCCGCTTCTACCACCGGCTCATTCCGCAGGTGGCCGGGCAGTAGTTCGCCAGCCGGAAGAAAGGACACCCCATGGAACTGCGCCAACTCCGCTACTTCGTCCGCATCGTCGAACTCGGCTCCATGGGCCGGGCCGCGCTCGACCTGAACATGGTGCAGTCGGCCCTGAGCCAGCAGATCAGCCGCCTGGAGGGCGAGCTCAGCACTCGGCTGCTGCAGCGCACGGCCAAGGGCGCCGTGCCCACCGAGGCGGGGCTGGCGTTTTTTCGCGAAGCGCAACTGGCGCTGCGCCATGCCGACCAGGCCGCGCGCGCGGCGCAGCAGGCGCGGCTGACGGGCAGCGTGAGCGTGGGCCTGTCGCCCACCACGGCGTCGGTGCTGGGGGTGCCGCTGATGCGCGCCATGCACGAGCGCTACCCCGATGTGCGCCTGCACATGGTGGGCAGCCTGTCGGGGCACCTGTCGAACATGCTCAACGCGCGCCAGCTCGATCTGGCCGTGCTGTTTGACACCCAGCCTGCGCGCCGCTGGAGCGTGCTGCCGCTGCTGGAGGAGCGCCTGTTTTTGATCCGCTCGGCGCACCACCCGGCGCAGCAGCCGCTGCCGGCGGGCAAGGTGGCCCTG
>JBEQCD010000117.1:0-4961 GCA_041639515.1 Hydrogenophilales bacterium
GTGCCGTTGCTTGGCATGAGTTTCCTCAACCGCATGGAAATGCGGCGTGAAGGCAGCACCATGACGCTGATCCAGCGCTACTGAATGTGCAGCGGACCGGAAAGAAAAAAGGCCTGCAACATGCAGGCCTTTTGCATGGGGCGCTAAGCGGTCAGGCCTGGGTCCGCTTGTCGCGCTCGATCAGCGCGTAGGCCGAATGGTTGTGGATGGATTCGAAGTTTTCCGCCTCCACCACATACTGGTCGATCAGTGGTTCGGCGTTCATCGCGGCGGCCACGTCGCGCACGATGTCCTCGACGAACTTGGGATTGTCGTAGGCGCGTTCGGTGACGTACTTTTCGTCCGGGCGCTTGAGCAGCCCGAACAGCTCACATGAAGCCTGGTCTTCCACCTTGCGGATGAGGTCTTCAATCCACAGGAAACCGTTGGTTTGCGCGGTGACGGTGACATGCGAGCGCTGGTTGTGCGCGCCGTAATCGGAAATCTTCTTGGAGCAGGGGCACAGCGAGGTGACCGGCACCACCACCTGGGTGGTGTGGGTGTACTGGCCGTTTTCGATCGCACCGATGAAGGTGACTTCGTAGTCAAGCAAGCTCTGCACGCCGGAAACCGGTGCGGTCTTGTTCACAAAATAGGGAAAGCGCATTTCGATGTAGCCGGAATCGGCTTCCAGGCGCTCCACCATCTGGCGCAGCATGGCCTCGAAGTTCTCGATGGAAATCTCGTGCTCGCGGGTGTTCAGGATGTCTATGAAACGCGACATGTGCGTGCCCTTGAAGTTGTGCGGCAGGTACACATACATGCTGAAGGTGGCAACGGTGTGCTGCACACCGCCACTCTTGTCGGCCACGCGCACCGGGTGGCGGATGCTCTTGATGCCTACCTTGTTGATGGCGATCTGCCGGGTATCGGCCGAGCTTTGCACGTCGGGCATGCAAACGGCGGTGTCGCAAATCTGGTTCATGGCAGGCTCCTTGTTCGATGTCCGCCCGGATCGGGGAGGGGCGGGTTGGCAGTTTAGACTGAGTATAAACTGCCGGAATACTTGAGTAAACTACTGGGTTAATTGCCCCGCTACCAGCCAGCCGGGTGGGCACGGACGGCACGTTCGATGCCTGCCGCGTCCAGACCGCAGTCCGCCAGCATTTTCTGTGGATCGCCGTGTTCGATGAACTGGTCGGGCAGCCCCAGGTGCAGAACGGCAACCTGCACGCCCAGCGCGGCCAGGGCTTCGGCCACCCCCGCACCCGCGCCGCCGGCCACCGCGTTTTCTTCCAGCGTGACCAGGAGGCTGTGGCTTGTTGCCAGCTCGCGCAGCAAATCCACGTCGAGGGGTTTGACGAAACGCATGTCGGCCACGCTGGCATCGAGCGCATTGGCTGCCGCGAGAGCAGGCGCAACCAGACTGCCAAACGCCACCAAGGCGACGCGCTTGCCGCGCCGGCGCAGCACCCCCTTGCCGATCTCGACGGTTTCCAGGCCCGGGGCAATGGCCACGCCGGTACCGCTGCCACGCGGATAGCGCACGGCAGAGGGGCCGTCGTGCAGGAAGGCTGTGGTCAGCAGGCGACGGCATTCGTCTTCGTCAGACGGCGCGGCGATGAGCAGGTTGGGCAGGCAGCGCAGATACGAGAGATCGAAACTGCCCGCGTGTGTGGGGCCATCCGCGCCCACCAGCCCGGCGCGGTCGATTGCCAGCATCACTGGCAGGTTTTGCAGCACCACGTCGTGGATGAGCTGGTCGTAGGCGCGCTGCAGGAAGGTGGAATAGATCGCCACCACCGGCTTGACGCCTTCGCAGGCCAGACCGGCGGCAAAGGTCAGCGCGTGCTGCTCGGCAATGCCCACGTCGAAATAGCGTTTGGGGTATTCCTGCGAGAAGCGCACCAGCCCGGATCCTTCGCGCATGGCCGGCGTGATGCCGACCAGCCGGCTGTCGGCTGCGGCCATGTCGCACAGCCAGTCGCCGAATACCTGGGTGTAGGTTGGCCGGATCGAAGCAGCTCCGCCGGATTTTTCGGCGATGCCCGCTGCAGGGTCAAAGCGCGACACCCCGTGGTACAGGCAGGGGTTGGCCTCGGCCGGCTCGTAACCCTTGCCCTTGCGGGTGACGACATGCAGGAACTGCGGGCCGTCGAGACGCTTGATGTTGGTCAGCGTTTCAACCAGCACGCCCAGGTCGTGGCCGTCGATGGGGCCGATGTAGTTGAAACCGAATTCCTCGAACAGCGTGCCGGGCGTGACCATGCCCTTCATGTGTTCCTCGGCGCGCTTGGCCAGTTCGCGGATGGGCGGCGCGACTGACAGCACCTTCTCGCCGGCGCGGCGCGCAGCGGCGTAGAACTTGCCCGACATCAGCCGGGCCAGATAATTGTTGAGCGCGCCCACATTGGGTGAAATCGACATGTCGTTGTCGTTCAGTACCACCAGCAGCGGCAGGTTGGTCGCCCCCGCGTTGTTCAGCGCCTCGAAGGCCATGCCGGCGGTCATCGCGCCGTCGCCGATCACCGCCACCGCGCGCTGCTTCGAGCCGGTCTGGCGAAACGCCTCGGCCATGCCCAGTGCCGCCGAAATGGACGTGCTGGAGTGACCCGTGCCGAAAGCGTCATATTCGCTCTCGGCGCGGCGGGGAAAGCCCGCAATGCCGGCGCCCTGGCGCAGGCCGGCCATGGCTTCGCGCCGGCCGGTCAGGATCTTGTGCGCGTAGCTCTGGTGGCCCACGTCCCACACGATGCGGTCGGCCGGCGTGTCGAACACGTAATGCAGCGCCAGGGTCAGCTCCACGGCACCCAGGTTCGAGGCGAGGTGTCCGCCGGTCTGCGCCACCGAATCCACCAGGAAGGTGCGCAGTTCCTCGGCCAGTTGCGGCAGGTCGCTGGCTGGCAGGGCGCGCAGGTCGGCGGGCGATCGGATGAAATCGAGCAGGGAAGCGGCCATGGTCAGAACGTGCGCTCGACGACAAAATCCGCCAGCTCGCGCAGGCGCTGCACGCGCGGCAGCGGCGCAAGGGCATCCAGTGCGTCCTTGCGCAGGCTGTGCGCAAACGCCCGGGCTTCAGCCGCGCCCAGTAGGCTGACGTAAGTGGGCTTGTTATGGGCAGCATCCTTGCCCGCAGTCTTGCCGAGGGTGGCGGTGGGGGCCTCGGCGTCGAGCACGTCGTCCACCACCTGGAAGGCCAGGCCAATGCACTTGGCATAGTGGTCCAGCGCGGCCAGCGCGGCCTCGTCCGGACTGCCGCAGTGCGCTCCCAGCAGCACCGAGGCGCGAATCAGCGCGCCGGTTTTGTGGATGTGCATGAATTCGAGTTCGGCCAGATCGAGCGACTTGCCCACGCTCGCCAGATCGATGGCCTGACCGCCCGCCATGCCGCGCGACCCCGCCGCCTGCGCCAGCAGGTGCACCATCTTCAGTTGCGCGGCCGGGTCGTCTGCCAGCGGTTGCGCAGCCAATGTGTCGAACGCCAGGCTTTGCAGGGCATCGCCCACCAGCAACGCCGTGGCCTCGTCGAATTCCACGTGAACCGTGGGCTTGCCGCGCCGCAATGCGTCGTCGTCCATGGCCGGCATGTCGTCATGTACCAGCGAATACGCATGGATGAGTTCGACCGCTGCCGCCGCACACTGAACCCGTTCGGGCGATGCGCCTGTCACCTCGCCCGCAGCGAAGGCCAGCAGGGGGCGCACCCGCTTGCCGCCGCCCAGCACCGCGTAGCGCATGGCCTCGTGCAGGCGTTGTGGGACAATGTGAACCGGAGGCAGCACCTCGGCCAGCACGGCTTCCATGCGCGACTGGCAGCCCTGCACCCAGGCGGTGAACTCACTCATCGCCTGCCCCCGGCCTGAAAGGCACGAGCGCGCCGTTTTCCAGCATCTGAACCTGCTGCTCGGCGTCCGCCAGCTGCTGGCGGCAGAAATGCAGCAGCTCGGCCCCTCGCTTGTAGGCGGTGAGCGAGGCGTCGAGCGACAACTGCCCGCCTTCCATGTCGGCCACGATGGCTTCCAGTTCGGCAAGCGCGGATTCGTAATCCTTGGGGGCGGCGGCGCGGGGTTTGGCCATCGGGAATCCCGGCGTGAAATAAGACCGACACTTTAACAAATTGGTCGCGAACCTGTCTTCCCTCTGAAGCACTGCGTGGTATTATTCGCCCCGTCCCCGCCCGAGATGGCGGGGATTTTTCATCCGTACCCGTGCCCTGCACGGGAGGGCCGGGCACCAGTTCGCCCCCCTCGATCCGGTGGATTCAATTGCCGCTCCAGTCATCTGGAGGGGGCTTGGTTTTGAGTAGGGTGCGCCAATGAGCAATCTCGCCGAATCCAGCGCCTTGTCGCTTACTTCGCCGCAACTTCCTGTTTCCTGGTATTTCGATCCGGCCATCTACGCGCTGGAACTCGAACACCTTTTCAAGAACGGCCATGGCTACGCCGGCCACCAGCTCATGGTGCCCGAAGCCGGAGATTACCACGCGCTGGAAATGTTCGAAGGCGGCAAGATGCTCGTCCACAGCGCTGCCGGCGTCGAACTCCTGTCCAACGTGTGCCGCCACCGCCAGGCCCTCATGCTCAAGGGGCGCGGCAAGCTGCCCTCCAACAACATCGTCTGCCCCATTCACCGCTGGACCTACGACAGCCAGGGCCGGCTCATGGGCGCACCCGAATTCCCCGGCAACCCCTGCCTGAACCTGAGCCGTACCGGCCTGCAGAACTGGCAGGGCCTGCTGTTCGCCGGCCAGCGCGATGTCAACACCGACCTCGCCGGCATGCAGGCCGCGCGCAACCTGGATTTTTCCGGCTTCATGCTCGACCGCGTGCAGGTCGACCACTACGCCTGTAACTGGAAAACCTTCATCGAGGTCTACCTCGAGGACTATCACGTTGCCCCCTACCACCCCGGCCTCGGCCATTTCGTCACCTGCGACGACCTCAAGTGGGAATACGGCGAATGGTGGTCGGTGCAGACCGTGG
>JBEQCD010000118.1:0-4912 GCA_041639515.1 Hydrogenophilales bacterium
GGTTTTGAGGCACTGGCGCAGGATGGCGACGTCGGCATCCTGGATGTGG
This sequence comes from Hydrogenophilales bacterium, assembly GCA_041639515.1. Classification (GTDB taxonomy): domain Bacteria; phylum Pseudomonadota; class Gammaproteobacteria; order Burkholderiales; family Thiobacillaceae; genus Thiobacillus. Next base: position 50 of record JBEQCD010000118.1, read on the forward strand.
CGGCGGTCTTCGCGCAGGTGCAGGGTGATGGAATCGGCACCGGCGGTTTCGGCCATGAGCGCGGCTTCGATCGGGCTGGGGTAACGGGTTTTGCGGGCCTGGCGCAGGGTGGCGATGTGGTCGATGTTGACGCCGAGATAGATGCTCATGGGTTCAGCTGGGGGTGGATGAGGGGGCCGGGTTCAGGTCGGTGAGTTCGCGCAGCAGCTGCCGAGTATAAAGCGGCTTGGCACCGAGGGTATGGTTGATGAGGCTGCGCATCAGAGCCTTGGCTTCGACGAGGGTGGCGGGGTCGTCGAAGCGGTCGGCAGCCAGATCAAGCAGCGTCTGGCCGCTGACGACGCAGCCGGGCTGCCCCTGGGCGCGCAGCGCGCCGCGCTCGGGCTGGAACACATACCGCACGGCAGCTTCGATGGGCGCGTGGGTGTCGGCGTCGGTATCAAAGGTGGCGCCGTAGCCAATGTCGGCAAGCAGGTTCTTTTCGAAGCGGCGCAGGATTTTTTCTTCATCGCCGCCCACGCCGGCGAGCAGCGCGAGGGTCTCGGTGTAACGGTCGTACAGGGTGTCGTGCGCGTCGCCGCGCGCCAGCACGCGCAGCAGCAGTTCGTTGAGATAAAAGCCGCACATCAGGCCGCGCCCTTGCGGGGCCATGAGGCCGCCTTGCCATTCGGCGGCGTGCAGGGTTTTCAGATCGGACTTGCCGAACCACGACAGCAGCAGCGGGGTGAACGGCTGCATCAACCCGCGCAGATGGGACGCCGGCCGCCGCGCGCCGCGTGCGATGAGCGCGACGCGCCCGTGCTCGCGGGTGAAGACTTCGGCCACCACGCTGGTTTCCTTGAAGGGATAGGTGTGGAGCACAAACCCCGGGGTGTTGTTGATGCGGGCGTCGGAAGACATACGCGAACCTGCGACGTTGGGCGCGTCAGGATCAGTCGAGGCCGAGCGATTTCAGCACGCGGATGTCGTCGGACCAGCCGCCTTTCACCTTCACCCACACTTCGAGATACACCTTGCTGTCGAATGCGCGCTCCATGTCCTGCCGGGCCTGGGTGGAGATGGTCTTGAGCTTTTCGCCGCCCTTGCCGATGACGATGGCCTTGTGGCCGTCACGGTCGACGAGGATGGTGGCGAAGATGCGGCGCAGATTGCCTTCCTCTTCGAACTTGTCGATCTGCACGGCAACGGCGTAGGGGATTTCCTCTCCGCACAGGCGGAACACCTTTTCGCGGATGAGTTCGGCAGCGAGTTGGCGTTCGGTCTGGTCGGTGACGTCGTCCTCGTCGAAGAGCGGCGGGTTTTCCGGCAGGTGCGTTTGTAGGGTTTTCAGCAGTTCGTCGAGGTTGTGCGCGTTCTTGGCCGACACCGGCACGATCTCGGTAAACATGCGCACGGCCGCCACTTCCTGCAGGTAAGCCATGAGCGCGGCCTTGTCGCGGGCGTAGTCGATCTTGTTGACGACCAGGATCACCGGCCGGTCGGTGGGCAGCAGGTCCATCACCTGTCTGTCTTCGCGCGTGAGCCGGCCGGCTTCGACCAGCATCATCACCACGTCGGTGTCGGAGAGCGTTTCGCGCACGCGCTTGTTCATCGCGCGGTTCATGGTGCTGGTGTGGCGTGTCTGGAAACCGGGCGTATCGACGAAGACGAACTGCGCCTCATTGGTGGTGTGCATGCCCATCACGCGATGGCGCGTGGTCTGTGCCTTCTTGGAGGTGATGCTGATCTTCTGCCCCACCAGCCGGTTGAGCAGGGTGGACTTGCCGACGTTGGGGCGGCCGACGATGGCAACCAGACCGCATTTGAAATGTGAGGTGTCGTTCATCCTAGAAACCGCAGTTGGACGCACCCGATGGTGCGTCTGCTCGCGTGGCTGCCGCATACGATTCCACATGGGCTTCAGCCCACAGTGGATCGGAGTCCCCTTGTGGGGCGAAGCAACGACGCAGCGGGTCAGGACCCGCAAGGAGGTGCGAGTGCGGAGTCGTTGCCGCTTTAGCGGCTTTACGAATCCGGCCTGCCCCTTGCGGGTGCAAAGGCAGGCGCGCGAGCAGGCGTGCCAGCGGGTGCGTAACGTCCTCACCCAACAGGTGAAGATCATCGAAGGCAGAGAATTCAGCGTTCATGCGGCATTTGAGAGCGTGGAGAGTGGTCAACTGCGGTTTTTAGGATCACGATTTGATGGCGCTCGATGCCAGCAGGGCGCAGGCTTCGCGCGCGGCTTCCTGTTCCGCAGCGCGGCGGCTTTTGCCCACGCCGCGCGTGGTGCGTGGCGGACGGGCCAGCACGCACTCGACGATGAAGCTCTGGTCGTGCGCCTCGCCCCGGGTATCGACGAGGCGATACTCGGGCAGCGGCAGGCGGCGTGATTGCAGGATTTCCTGGAGTTGTGTCTTGGCGTCCTTGCCCGAGGCACTGGGGTCGATTTTTGCCACTAGCGGGTCGAACAGGCCGCGCACCACGCGTTGCGCCGTGTCGAACCCGGCGTCGAGAAACACCGCACCGAACAGCGATTCGAGCGCATCGGCCAGGATGGAGGGGCGGCGGAATCCGCCGCTCTTGAGTTCGCCTTCCCCCAGGCGCAATACGTCGCCCAGTTTGAGTTCCGCTGCAATCTCGGCCAGGGTTTCCTGGCGGACCAGATTGGCTCGCAGCCGCGAGAGGCTGCCTTCGGGCAGATCGGGAAACGCGTCGTACAGGGCGCGCGCCACGGTGCAGTTCAGCACGGAATCGCCGAGAAATTCGAGCCGCTCGTTGTTGATCGAGGCAAAGCTGCGGTGGGTGAGCGCCTGAACCAGCAGGTCGGGCCGGGAGAAGGAATGGCCCAGCGCCTGTTGCAGGCGCTGAAGCAACAGGGGATTACTCAACGGTGGCGGCAGGGTCGGATGCGCTGCCGGCCTTGAAGTCGATCACCAGGCTGACATTGCCGACCAGCGGGGTGCGAAACTCATAGTCAGCGCCCACACGCGGCCCGCCACGCTCACGCGTGATGACGAGATCGGTTCCTTTGACTGCGGTGATGTAGTCGACATTGGCACGACGGTCGAAATCGCTGCGGATTTCGGCATTGGTCTTGCCTTCGAGGCCGCCCTGCTCCATGGCGGCCAGAACCTTCTTGACCGAGAAGAACTGGATGTAGGCAGGAACGACTTTCATGGCAACCATGGCGATCATCACCAGCACCACGGCAGTGAAGAGAAAACCGAACATGGTGAGGCCGCGTTGGCGGCCCGGAAGGGCAAGTGCGCGCTGCATGATTTCTCCTTAACGAAGGGTGGTGCCGATGCGGCCGAAATCGTCGAAATTCATCCAGATGAAGAAGGCTTTGCCGACGATGTTCTCGTCGGGCACAAAGCCCCAGTAGCGGCTGTCGCCACTGGCGTCGCGGTTGTCGCCCAGCGTCAGGTAGTGACCGTCCGGCACCTTGCACACGAAGCCTTCGCCGTCGGCATTGTAGGAGCAGTTTTCACGGAAGGGGAAGTCCTGCACTTGGCTCAAATCGACAGCGGGCTTGTCCGGCTCGACCATGGCGGCATGCGGCATTTCGCCGAGTCGCTCTTCGTAAACCGTGGCGCTGATGTAATCGAGGCGGCTGCCAACGTAGGTATAGATGTCGGTTTGCTTCGTTTCAACCGGAACGCCGTTGATCGCGAGCTTCTTGTCACGATACTCGACAATATCGCCCGGCACGCCGATCACGCGCTTGATGTAGTCGACCCCCGGATCGGCCGGATAGCGGAACACGACGACGTCGCCACGCTCAGGATCGTTGAGCGGCACGACCTTCTTGTTGATCACCGGCAGGCGGATGCCGTAGGTGTACTTGTTGACCAGGATGAAGTCGCCGATCAGGAGCGTCGGCATCATCGAGCCCGAGGGAATCTTGAACGGCTCGACCAGGAAGGAGCGCAGCGCGAACACGACCAGGATCACCGGAAAGAAGCTCTTGGCGTACTCGACCAGCAGCGGTTCGGTCGCGTCCGGCGCGCGGCGGCGCTTCAGCACCAGCGCGTCGAGCAGCCAGATGCCGCCGGTGATCGCCAGTGCGATGAAGAGGATGAGGGCGAAGTTCATGCGGGACCGCTTTCTTATTTGTCCGAGACTTGCAGGATGGCGAGGAAGGCCTCCTGCGGGATTTCGACATTGCCGACCTGCTTCATGCGACGCTTGCCGGCCTTCTGCTTTTCCAGCAGCTTCTTCTTGCGGGTGATGTCGCCACCATAGCACTTCGCCAGCACGTTCTTGCGCATCGCCTTGACGTTCTCGCGCGCGATGATGGCGGCACCGATGGCCGCCTGCACGGCCACATCGAACATCTGGCGCGGAATCAGTTCGCGCATCTTGGACGCCAGCTCGCGGCCACGGTACACGCTGGTGGCACGGTGGACGATGAGCGACAGCGCGTCGACCTTCTCGTTGTTGACGAGGATGTCGAGCTTGACCAGATCGCCGGCGCGATATTCCTTGAACTCGTAGTCGAGCGAGGCGTAACCACGGCTGGTCGATTTCAGCTTGTCGAAGAAATCCATCACCACCTCGTTCATCGGCAGGTCGTAGCGCAGCATCACCTGCTTGCCGTGGTACTGCATGTCGAGCTGCACGCCGCGCTTCTGGTTGCAGAGGGTGATGACGTTGCCGACGAACTCTTCCGGCACATAGATCGTCGCCGTCATGATCGGCTCGCGGATTTCCTCGATCTTGGGCAGGTCCGGCAGCTTGGACGGGTTCTCGACGTTGAGCTGCGTGCCGTCCTTCATCAACACCTCGTACACCACCGTCGGGGCGGTGGTGATGAGGTCCATGTCGTATTCGCGTTCGAGCCGTTCCTGCACGATGTCCATGTGCAAAAGGCCAAGAAAACCG
>JBEQCD010000119.1:0-4603 GCA_041639515.1 Hydrogenophilales bacterium
TTTGTCTGACGACCATAGCAGAGTGGAACCACCCCTTCCCATCCCGAACAGGACGGTGAAACGCTCCCGCGCCAATGATAGTAGGCTCCCGCCTGTGAAAGTAGGTCATCGTCAGACTCCTTACACGTGCCAAAAGCACTCAAAACCCCCACCCTCAACAGTGGGGGTTTTTTATTGCGCAAATACTCACCCAATGCCCAGAATCAAAAATGCAGGCGAAATTGAGTGACTCTGATTTCAACGTGCAATCAGTAACGCAGTGGGGGTTTGAGGAGTATTGGTAGTGCGCTGACCCAAGCGTGGCGCTTCCGCATACGCAATGCCTGTTGGCCTGAGACAGGTCAGGTGATGCCCTTTGCGTGATAAATAAAAAGGCCACTCCGAAGAATGGCCTTTTTCTGCATTTGGCTCCCCGACCTGGACTTGAACCAGGGACCTGCGGATTAACAGTCCGTCGCTCTACCGACTGAGCTATCGGGGAAAGGAAGCGCGCATTCTAGAGATGACGGGGCTTCCGGTCAACCCTTTCGCTTGTTTCTCTGCATTTATCCGTCGCGTTCCACTTTCAGTTCGGGTACGTGTGAGAAGGCAATACGCATTGGAGCGGCACCGCGCCCTCGATGCGCACCACCAAAATACAGTGTATTCGGGCCGTAACGCTGATTGATCCTGTCGAGTGTGGAGTGCAGGGCTGCATGATGATTCATGGGTTCAAACAGGTCACGGGTTGCGTGGCTTGCTTCGACCAGTTCGCTGAAGACGATTCCCACCTTGAGAATGGGGGGAGGCTGAGGCGGGCTGCGATGCCATAGGTGGGCAAAAGCCATATTGAATTTGAAAGTGTCCGAGTGCGGGCTGAATCGGGCTTGGTCGATCCATTGGCGATGCCCGTTTTTTGCATCCAGATACATCAGGTTCAGTGTCAGTGCGCCGGCGTAGAAATGATGGTGACGCAACCGCATGGCAGCCTTGTGTAACAGCCGGTACAGCACCGCCTGCGCCGATGCCGGATCGCGCATGTCCGGCGGCAGCACATGGGAGTGGCCGAGGCTGGAGCGGCGTGTTGGAGGGGTGACGATTTCCTGACCGCGCAGTTTGGCATAGTAACGCTCGCCCTCGATGCCATTCCAGGCACGCCGCAATGTGTTGGGGCTGGCCGCATAGAGTTGTTCCACGGTATGGATGCCCAGACGATTGAGGCGGGTTTCCATGGCACGGCCGATGCCGTTGAGTGACCCCAGCTTCAGGCCGTAGAGGCAATGTGGCAGATCCTGCGGGCGGATGACGACGAGGCCATCGGGTTTTTTCATATTGGAGGCCGTTTTGGCCAGAAATCGGTTGGAGGCGATGCCGATGGAGCAATGCAGCACTTCTCCAACCTGAGTATAGATGGCCTGCTTGATGCGCTTGCCGAGTGCAATGGCCTGCGCTTCCTGCCGCTCCCGGCCCATGAGCGTGCAGGCCATTTCATCAATGGAAAGGACTTCGCCCACGGGCGTGCACGATTCCACTGCGGCGACGATGCGGTGGTGGACCTCGACGTAGAGGGCGGGACGTGCCTGTACGAAGACGATGTCACGGCACAGCTTGCGTGCCTGCCATACGCGGGTACCGGTGCGAATGCCATGGCGTTTGGCGTCTATGCTGGCGGCGATGCAACAGGTGGTGTCGGCCATGACTGGCAGCACGCCCACTGCGCGGCCACGCAACTCGGGCCGCATCTGCTGTTCCACCGAGGCGAAGAAGGAATTGAGGTCGACGTAAAGCGTGTTCAGGGACATGGTCGCCTAGAATGCTGTATATAAATACAGTATTTTAGGCGACTCAGTTTGCCTTTGCCAGGTTCATCCGCTCCAGTCTCTGGCACAGGGTGTCGATGATGCGGCGCGAGAGCGGCGCGGAATGCTGCATGAGTTCTTCCATGATCTGTGGCGGCAACGCGAGCACGGTGATCTCGGTTTCTGCCACCACGGATGCGGTACGGGGTTCGTTGAGCAGGTAAGCCATTTCGCCGAAGAGCTGGCCTTCGGTGAGTTCGCCCAGGCGGCGTTCGCCGGTGTCGGTGTGTTTCATCGCTACCGCGCGGCCGGCATAGAGGAAATAGGCGGTGCGATCCTCGGCACCTTCCGCGATGAGCACGTGGCCAGGCGGGTGGGTCTGGCCGTATTTTTCCAGCAGGCGGCCCGTGTCGCCGAAGACGTAGCCTTCGAGTTTGCTGGCCCCTTCGCCATGGCCGGCAAGAAAGAGTTTTTCCAGTGCGGTAACGTCGGCCTTGCCCCAGGCGTACAGGGCCTGTGCCCACAGGTACAACAGCAGGAAAGCGAAGTAGCCTCCGATGAGCACGAACACCACGCCGCCCAGCGCGCCGTACAGGGTGTTGTAGTTTTCCAGCTTGAAGAAGGCACCGAACAGGGCAAACAGCAGCGTCAGGCTGGCTGCGGCCAGCAGGGCGAAGCGGGCCGCATCACGGGCAGGCGGGTGCCGGCGTGGCAGACGCCAGTAGGCGGTGAACAGCAAGGCCCACAGCATGGCGAAGCCGAACAGCGCATTCAGCCCCTGCAGCAGTTGCGCGTTGCCTATACCAATGAAATCGTTTTGGGCCAGGAACAGGAGCGTGACCTGTACCAGCGCCCCCAGGCCCATCAGCAGGAACAACACCGGCAGAATGACCAGTGGCAGGATCCACGACAGCACCAGATTGCGCTTGCTGCGATCGGGGAAAATCACTTTGAATGCGCCCTGAACGGCATTCACCAGCCCGCGCGACGACAGTATCAGGGTCAGCAGGCCTACGCCGCCGGCGGCGAGCTGTGCGCGACGCGGAATGAAACCGTATTCGGTAAGCGTTGCGACGTGAAGCTGGTCGTAAAGCGCAGCCATGAGGATGGTGGCTGGCACGGAATTCTCTGCAAGCTGCCCGAGCAGTTGCAGGGCGTAACTCAGCAGCAGCAGCAGCGGCGTGGCCGAGAGCAGAAAATAGAAAGCCGTGGCCGCCGCGTGATTCTGCAGGCCGTTCTGGCCGAACAGCCGTGCGGTGGTGTAGCCGAGCTGGAGCAGCCAGGAAAACGTGCCGCGCGGCGGGGGTAGGGCGGGAGGCCGTAACATGGCGCTAGCCTACCTGCGCCGGCCCGTGTGTGCCAGTATCAGGCCAATGCCGCTGCGATGCGCTTGAGCGCCTTTTCCAGGTTGGCCTGCGAGGTGGCGAAGGAGAGGCGGATATAGCCCTCTGCGCCGAAGGCGGAGCCGGGCACGACAGCTACGTCGGCAGATTCCAGCAGGTATTCGGAGAAGGCGATGTCGGTGCCGGCTTCGATCACGTCGCGCGCCAGCAAGGTCTGGATTGCTGCGCGCACGTCGGGGAAAGCGTAGAACGCGCCCCCGCTGTCCACACACTTGAAACCAGGGATGGCGTTGAGCGCGTCAACCACATAGCGATGGCGAGTCTTGAAGGCGTCGAGCATGGGGGTGATGCAGCCCTGGTCACCGTTGAGCGCCGCCTCGGCAGCCACCTGCGAGATCGAGGTGGGGTTGGAGGTGGATTGCGACTGCACGTTGGTCATCGCGCGCAGGATCGTTTCCGGCCCTGCCGCGTAGCCGATGCGCCAGCCGGTCATCGAGTAGGCCTTGGAGACGCCGTTCAGCACCAGCGTGCGGTCGTAGAGGTCCGGGCACACGTTGAGGATGTTGACGAAGGGCTTGCCGTCGAGGCGGATGTGCTCGTACATGTCGTCACTGGCGATCAGCACCTGCGGATGTTTGCGCAGCACCGCACCCAGCGCCGCCAGTTCGTCGGCGGTGTAGACCGCGCCGGTGGGGTTGGACGGACTGTTGATGACCAGCATGCGCGTCTTCGGCGTGATCGCCGCTTCCAGCTGCGCCGGGGTGATCTTGAAGCCCTGCTCGATACCGGCCTCGACGATCACCGGCTTGCCGTCGGCGAGGATGACGATGTCGGGGTAGGACACCCAATAGGGCGCGGGGATGATGACCTCGTCGCCGGGGTTGATCACCGCCTGCACCAGGTTGAAGAAGCTCTGCTTGCCGCCACAGGACACGAGGATCTGCTTGGGCGTGTAGTCCAGGCCGTTGTCGCGCTTGAACTTGGCGATGATCGCCGCCTTGAGGCCGGGCGTGCCGTCGACTGCGGTGTACTTGGTGAACCCGCTGTTGATGGCACCGATCGCCGCATCCTTGATGTGCTGCGGCGTGTCGAAATCGGGCTCACCGGCCCCCAGGCCCACGATATCGCGGCCGCCTGCCTTGAGCGCGGCGGCGCGGGCGGTGACGGCAAGGGTGGGCGAAGGCTTGATGGCCTGGACGCGGCGGGAGAGTTCCACGGTGGTTCCTTGAAATGCGCCTGTTTCAGGCAGGTGCTACACTCGGCAAGTTTTTTTGGCCGCGCGATTTTACCCTTGATCGTTACCTTCCCCAATAGTCCGTACCGGCTGTTCCAGCCCTTTCCGCCGGCCGGCGACCAGCCGGCGGCGATCGACCGGCTGGTCGAAGGGATCGACGACGGACTGTCGTTCCAGACCCTTCTGGGCGTGACGGGTTCGGGCAAGACCTACACCATGGCCAACGTCATCGCCCGTACCGGTCGTCC
>JBEQCD010000120.1:0-4541 GCA_041639515.1 Hydrogenophilales bacterium
TAGCTGCCGTCGAACTTGCCGGTGCTGTCGAAGCCAGCCGTTTGGCCGAACTTGTCCATGGTGTCGGTGAACAATGCTTGTCCACTGGATGCATCGGCATTGCTGGCGCCGTTGACTGCGATATCGCCGCCCACGTGGCTGCCGGAATTGTTCACCGCAGCAAAGTAGTTCCCGACGATGCCGTTGCCGGGAATCCCCAGTAAGGTACCGTTAGTCGGGATCGAAGCATTCGTCAGCGAGAGCGAGGAACCGGTCGTGTTGATACCGCTGGTGGTGGAGATCAGACGCACGCCTGCAGCACCGGTATCGCTGCCCGTACCGTCAATCGCGAACACGCTCAATTCGGCGTTGGCCCTGATCAGGTTAGGGGTGCTGTTGAAGGTGGCGAGTTGGTTGCCGTAGCTGCTCAGGTCCCACGACCGGCTGAAGCCGGCGGTGTTGAAGTTGGCGGCAGCGTAATCCAGAGTGATGCCCAGGTCGAAGGCAGCCGAGGCGCTCTGGTTGCCGTCGGTGGTATTGGTGTCTTTCCACTTCAGGTTCAGTGACAGTTCGCCGTTGCCGGAAAGTTCGCCGAGATCGATGGCAGCGTGAGCGGAACCTGCGGCCAGCATGGCGGCCAGGGCGATAAGTTTGAGTTTCATGTAGTGCTCCTCTTGATTGAAAAGTAAGACCCAGATAGCTATGAAGCTTTCCGCCCCCCTATGGGAAAGGCCCGCCAGTGAGTGGAAAGCCAGTCGGAATTCGTGTCTGCCTCTCTGCAGACAACGCCACTTTAGGGAGCGTGGATGACATCCAATGGGGGGTAAGCGGGCAAAAAAATGAGCCGGTCGGCTCATGGGGTGAGGGGTGAGGGGTGAGGGGTGAGGGGGGCGCAGAGACGTAGGGTGGGTGAAACCCACGCGGTACGCACCCACGCAACCTCGACACCTCCCATTAAATAGCCCGAACCGCGCGCACCCTGAAGGGCATAAAGGCTTTGCCCACCCTACGCCTCCAGCGCGGCATCCTTCTCCTGCGCGCCCTGCGCACGCAAAAACCCCAGCGCAATCGCCTTGGCCACGGCCTGGCCGCGGGTGCGGACGACCATTTTCTTCATGGCGTGGCGCAGATGATTTTTTACGGTGAGCATCGACAACCCGAGGATGACGGCGATTTCGTCGTTGGTTTTGCCGTCGCGCACCCAGGTGAGGACTTCGACCTCGCGCGGGGTGATAAGGCCGGTGGGGCGTTTGCTGTCGCCGTCGGCGCGCGCTTCGTTGGCGAGCACGCGCGCCAGGGTCACCAGCAGGTGCGGCAGCAAAATGTCGAGATACATCGCCAGGCGGTCGTCGAACGGCACGCGCACGCGCGAAAAACCGGCATAGCCTTTGAGCTGGCCGTTGATCCAGCTGATGCCGTGGAAGGCCAGGTTTTTCAGCTCCAGATCGGCCAGCCGGGCGTGCCAGCCGCCGGCTTCGTCGTGCAGCGCGGCGATCAGGCGCGGCTCGCCGTGGCCATGCCATTCCTGCGCCAGCTGCTGGATCAGGCCGTCGCCGGGATGGATGACGCGGTGGTAGTGGTCGTCCTTGAAGTAGCGGCAGGCGGTGAAGCGCTCGTGCAACAGATAACCGCTTTCATCGGCCACGCCGCACAGCAGGATTTCGTGCGGGATCAGCGCCTGCACCGGGCCATGCACCCAGCTGAAAAAATGATGCCGCAAGCGCACCCGACGCGCGGCGAGCAGGATGCGCGCCAGATGGCCGCATTCTTCGTCGGTCAGTTCGTTTGCGTTGTGCATGCCGCTCCCTTGTTTGGGAGCAAGCTTAGGGATGCGGGATGACAGGGGCGTGACAGGTGGAAGATGCAAGACTCAAGAGGCAAGGTGTTCGTGGCAGGGCTGATGGCCACCTGCTTCGCTTGAACCTTCCCCCCATGACGCTGCCCCCTCGCCCCTAAAGCCCGCGCAACGGGCGCCCCATTCATATTTCCGCAACGTTTTTGCAATATTTTCGGACTACCCTTTTTCGGCACCCTCCTATCCATGAGTTCAATCCCATTGCGCCAGCACCTGCAAGACATTCTGCTCAATACGCGCCTGATCACGCTGCTGCAACCGATACTCGACATGAGCGAGGGGCGGATCATGGGCTTCGAGGCGTTGTCGCGCGGGCCGTCCAACAGTCCGCTGCACGCGCCGCAGGCGCTGTTCAAGGTGGCCGAGCTGCACGGCATGCAGACGGCGCTGGACTGGGCCTGCGTGCGCTCGGCACTCAAGACGTTTGCACTGCTGAAACTGCCGGGGCAGCTGTTCGTGAACCTGACGCCGTGCAGCATGCTCGACGTGGAATTTGCGCCTGCCAAGCTGCTGGCCGCACTGGACAAGGTCGGACTGGAGAGCAGCCAGCTGGTTATCGAGATCACCGAAAACGCCTGCCAGCTCGACTATGGTCTGTTGCGCAATGCGGTGGTGGCCTTGCGCGCGGCGGGTATCGAGGTGGCGATGGACGATCTGGGCGAGGGCTTTTCCAGCCTGCGCCTGTGGTCGGAGCTGAAGCCGGCCTACGTCAAGATCGACAAGCATTTCATTTCGGGCATTCACGAAGACCCGCACAAGAGCCAGTTCGTGCGCTCGATCGTGCAACTGGCCGGCGGCGCCAATACGCGCGTGATTGCCGAAGGCGTGGAGTCGGTGTCGGAACTGGCGGTGCTGCAGGACATTGGCATCCGTCATGTGCAGGGTTATTTGATCGGCCGTCCGTCGCCGACGCCGGCGCAGTTGCCGCCGCGCGAGGTGGTGGCGGTGATGCAGTCCGGCGTCGTCAGCGTGCTGCCGTATTTGCGCGGCGTGGACGGTTCGCATGTGTCGGCGGCGCGGCTGGTGATGTCGGCGCCTTTCGTCACCCCGCTGACCACCAGCCAGGACGTGCTCGACCTGATGATGCAGCACCCCGATCTGCATGCCGTGGCGGTGGTGGACAAGGGCATTCCGGTCGGCATCATTCACCGCCCTGCCGTGCTCAACCGCTTTATCGGCCTGTATGGCCGCGAGCTGCACGGCAAAAAACCCTGCGCCGACTTCATGGACCCCGATCCGCTCATCGTCGACAAGGCGACGCAAATCAACGAGCTGTCGGACCTGGTGGTCAAAAAAGGCAAGGCCGCGTTCACCCAGGGCTTCGTGGTCACCAGCAAGGGACGCTATCTGGGGCTGGGCTCGGGATTCGACCTGATGCGCGAGATCAGCGAAATGCAGATCATCGCCGCGCGCTATGCCAACCCGCTCACCGGGCTGCCCGGCAATGTGCCAATCCAGGAACACATGGAGCATCTGCTCGCCAACAACCAGCGTTTTGTCACCGCGTATTTCGACCTCGACCAGTTCAAGCCCTACAACGACATCTACGGTTTCCGGCGCGGCGACGACATCATCCAGCTGCTCGCCCACATATTGCGTGAAAGCTGCAATGCCGAGCTCGACTTCATCGGCCACGTCGGTGGCGACGATTTCGTCGTGCTGTTTCAAAGCCTCGACTGGGAAGTGCGTTGCCATGGCATGCTGGCGCGCTTCGACCGCGAACGCCTGGCGCTGTTCAGCCCCGACCACGTCGAAGCCGGCGGCTACCGCAGCGAAGACCGCCGCGGCGCGATGACCTTTCACGCGCTGGTGTCGTTGTCGATCGGCGCGGTGCTGATCGATTCCGAGCACTACCACCACTACCAGGAAGTCTCGCGCGCCGCCGCCGAAGCCAAGCACCACGCCAAACGCATCGACGGCAGCAGCCTGTTCGTCGACCAGCGCAAAACCCCGTTCGGCCGCCGCCTGGTCAACGCGGCCGGCGAGACCGTTCTGCCCGAACTGGATTGCGCCTGAAACCTATCCTCCGCATGGGCTCTACCCTTATGCCCTTCAGGGTGCACCCTGCGACCATTGTTTGCTTGTAGGGTGGGCAGAGCCCACGCAGTGTTACGACCATTGTTTGGTTGTAGGGTGCACGCGCAACGCACCCCACCAAGCCCCGCCACTGCCAACACCCCCAACGCACACGCAAAAAAAGCGAGCCCAAAGGCTCGCCTGAAAAGTGGTCAACCAGCAAAGCCGGCCAACCCCCCCCGGAGAAAACGTTTTACAGGCTGCCGCGGCGGCGCGAAACCATGAAGCCCACCAGGCCCAGACCGGCCAGCATCATGGCGTAGGTTTCGGCTTCGGGGACAGCGGCGGCTGAGAAGGTGTAAATACCTTTAGCCGTATTTTCGCCGTCGGCAAAACCGCGCACCTTGAAGTTATAGCTGCCGGCCGAAAGAACGCTGGTCACGCTAACGTCCGTGTCTGTCGAACTGGTGACCAGGTCGCCAGCCAGCCAGGTGCTGCCGCTGAACAGATCCAGCTTCAGGTTGGAAATGTGGAAACCCAGCGTGCCGAGGTCGAGGTTAACCGTCACGCCGGTACCGGCAGCCGTCGGTGTGCCAACAACGTTGAAATTGTAGGTGTCGGTGAAGTTGAATGCGTCGCTTCCGATCGTAAAGACGGTGCCGGCCGTTACGGTGGACGTGTTGACATAGGG
>JBEQCD010000121.1:0-4532 GCA_041639515.1 Hydrogenophilales bacterium
CAGGTGACCACGAACGGCTCGCTGATCGTGATCCAGAATGGGCCGGGCAACACGGTTGCGCTGCCCGCCCATCTGTCCGCCGATTCATTGTCGACCTTCATCCAGAACTCGGTGAACAATCAGGTGATCCGCAATATCACCACGCTGAACATCACCCTCAATGCGCAGATGCTCGCCGTTCAGGCGCGGCTCAATGCGCTCAATCAGAGCCTGAACAACTTGCGTTGAGCCGTGAACCACGCAGCATTACAAGAAAGCCAGGCAGGCCGCCTGGCTTTTTTTGGACGCAGCGCACGCACTCAGAAGCGCATCGGCAGCCGCAAGGTAACGGTGGTGTCCGGCGTATCGTCGGTCAGGCCGGCACCGACCGACAGGTTCAGATTGGTGCGCTTGTTCAGCCGGTAGGAAAATCCCGCCTGCAGGGTGGCGAGTTGAACTGCCAGTGCATCGTTGGCCACCTGGCCGTCGAACGTGGTTTTGTCGATCCAGGTGTGCTCGTAACTCAGGCTGAACGAACTGCGTTCGTTGAGTGCCAGCCCCATGCCGAAGTTAAGACCAACCGAATCGCCTGGATCCACTTCACCGACGGGTTGGAAATTGACCACATTGTTATCCGTGTAACGGAGCGTAGCGTTGACATCCCGCTTGATGTTCCAGACGTAATTGATGCCGCCGAAAAACACCACCGGGTCGGCAGGCAGCACTGCGCTCAGGCTGGGCTGCAGGCTGTAAAAGCCGGAACCCGTCGGCAGTTCCTTGGGCAGATTGAAGTTCGAGTCATATTCGACTTCGTATTGATCCTTGCCGGTGCGCGTCTTGAGGCGCAGCCCGGCGACATAAAACGCGCCGTCGTCGCGCGGTGCATTGAGCTGATAGCGCGCCGCCAGCTCAATGTCGCCCAGACCGTTGCCGTCCGAGCTGAATAATTGATCGGTTGCGACGCCGCCGATGGACCGCGTCACCGTGTCATCGGTCCGGTACACATAGGGCACGCGCGCTTCGACTTCGAACCGGTTGGTCAGCCCGTAGCGCCCGCCCAGCGTCGCGATCCAGTTGCTGCGGTTGACGCTGCGCACGTCGATCTGTCCGATCAGCACCGCGTTCAGCACGCTGAAGCCGATGATGGACACCCGGTCCGACGAGCTGAAGGAATACTGCAGCGAGGGATCGAAGATGAACGTGCCCTTGGGCGTCATGATGCTGGGCTGGTTGAACACGGTGGCCACGTCGAGCGTGGTGTCCACCCGCGAGTTGTCGGGACCGCGCCCGCGGTACATCGACTCGTCGGCCTGGGCGACCCGGGTGGGGTGGATGTCCACCGGCATGCCCAGCTGCGCCCGCATCGCCTCGATGTTGCGCCGGGTTTCCTGCAGCGCGTGCCGGTGCTGTTCCAGTTTTTCCAGCTCGGCCTCCAGCAGTTGCTGCTGTTGCGTCAGCTTTCTGGACTGTTCCTCCAGTTGCTGGCGCATCGCGTTGATTTCCACCGGGTCGGGCGCATTTGCCGCATGACCGAACTGGGCCGCGATCAGCAGCGTCCCGGCGCCCAGCATGGCTGCGTGATTTCAATGTTCCCTGTTTGTTCCCCGCCAACGGCTTGTTCATATATCCCCCTGTATCGGATCACCGCACGACACGCGGCAACTATATGAATAGTCGCTGGAATGGCTTATGCAACCGCGGCGTTGCGTGACCTCAACTCCCGTGGTCTACGCTTGATGCGCGGGCTCCAGCACGAACGACTTGAATGCCTGCGCCACCGGCGACAGCCGCTTGTCGGCCCGGTGGACGACGTACCAGTGGCGCATGATGGGGAAGCCTTCGACTGCGAGCACCGCCAGCCGCTTCAGCGCCAACTCCTGCTCCAGCGTCTGCAGCGACAAAATGCCGAGTCCCAGTCCGGCCTGCACCGCCTGCTTGATCGCCTCGTTGCTGCTCATTTCCATGCTGGTGAGAATGTCCATGCCCTTGTCGGCAAAGTAGCGCTCCATCGCGCCGCGCGTGCCGGAGCCGGTTTCGCGCACCAGGAAGGGCGCCGAGGCGAGATCCTGGATCGACACCTTCTTCTTGCGGGCGAGGGCATGGTCGGGCGGCGCGATGACCACCAGCGGGTTATCCATGAAGCGGATGGCTTCCAGATCGAGGCCTTCCGGCACCTGCCCCATGATCGCCAGATCGATGCGGTTGGCTGCAAGCTGGGTCAGCACCGACTCGCGGTTGGACACATCGAGATGAATCGACACCTTGGGATGCTCGCCGCGAAAGCTGGCCAGGATGTGGGTGGCGACTGCGCTCACGGTAGTCGTCACCGCAATATTGAGCTGGCCGCTGTCCATCCCGCGCAGTTGTGCCAGATTGGCCTGCAGGTCGTCTAGCCGGGCCGTAATGCTGCGGCTGGCGTACAGCACCTCGCGTCCGGCTTCGGTCAGGAAGATCTTTTTGCCGAACTGCTCGGTGAGCGGCAAGCCGAGGATTTTTTCGATGCCGCGCACCTGCATCGAGACGGCAGGTTGCGACAGGTGCAGTTCCTCGGCCGCGCGGGTGAACGACAAATGGCGGGCGACCGCCTCAAAAACACGGAACTGGCGGAGCGTCAGGCGGCGCATTTGTGCATAAGTATATTGATATGGTTTTTATCATAACAATTTAATATTAATTATAGAAACCCGTGCGTATAGTCCGCCCCCATCGGTTTCAGGGGCATTTCTCCTGAAGCCTTGTTAAACCGAAGGAGCCAAGCAATGGATCAGTCCGCACGTTACGCCGACCTCAGCCTCAAAGAAGAAGACCTCATCAAGGGTGGCAAGCACATCCTCGTCGCCTACAAAATGAAGCCGAAGCCCGGCTTTGGCAGCTACCTGTCCTGCGCCGCTCACTTCGCCGCCGAGTCCTCGACCGGCACCAACGTCGAAGTCTCCACCACCGACGACTTCACCAAGGGCGTCGACGCGCTGGTGTATTACATCGACGAAGCGACCGAAGACATGCGGATCGCCTACCCGATCGAGCTGTTCGACCGCAACGTCACCGACGGCCGCTTCATGATCGTCTCCTTCCTGACGCTGGTCATCGGCAACAACCAGGGCATGGGCGATATCGAGCACGCCAAGATTCACGACTTCTACATGCCCGAGCGCGCCATCCAGATGTTCGACGGCCCCTCGCGCGACATCTCCGACATGTGGCGCATCCTCGGTCGTCCGATCAAGGATGGTGGCTACATCTCCGGCACCATCATCAAGCCGAAGCTGGGCCTGCGTCCCGAGCCGTTCGCAGCGGCTGCTTACCAGTTCTGGCTGGGCGGCGATTTCATCAAGAACGACGAACCCCAGGGCAACCAGGTGTTCTGCCCGCTGAAGAAAGTGCTGCCGCTGGTGTATGACGCGATGAAGCGCGCCCAGGACGAAACCGGTCAGGCCAAGCTGTTCTCGCTGAACATCACCGCCGACGACCATTACGAAATGATGGCGCGTGCCGATTTCGGCCTCGAGACCTTCGGTCCCGATGCCGACAAACTGGCCTTCCTGGTCGACGGCTTCGTTGGCGGCCCCGGCATGATCACCACCGCCCGTCGTCAGTACCCCGGCCAGTACCTGCACTACCACCGTGCCGGCCACGGCATGATCACCTCGCCGTCGGCACTGCGTGGCTACACCGCGTTCGTGCTGGCCAAGATCTCGCGTCTGCAGGGAGCCTCCGGCATCCACGTGGGCACCATGGGCTACGGCAAGATGGAAGGCGAAAACAGCGACAAGAACATCGCCTACATGATCGAGCGTGACGAGTGTCAGGGTCCGGTCTACTTCCAGAAGTGGTACGGCATGAAGCCCACCACCCCGATCATCTCCGGCGGCATGAACGCACTGCGTCTGCCCGGCTTCTTCGAGAACCTGGGTCACGGCAACGTCATCAACACCTCCGGCGGCGGTTCCTACGGCCACATCGACAGCCCGGCGGCCGGCGCGATCTCCCTGCGCCAGTCGTACGAGTGCTGGAAGTCGGGCGCCGACCCGATCGAATACGCGAAAGAGCACAAAGAATTCGCCCGCGCGTTCGAGTCCTTCCCCGGCGACGCCGACAAGATCTTCCCCGGTTGGCGTGAAAAGCTGGGCGTGCACAAGTAAGCACGGCCCGCATTGATGCAAGAGAAACGCCTCCGGTTCGCTGGGGGCGTTTTTCTTCCAGGGATAGTTCCCCCCTTTGTAAAAGGGGGGTTAGGGGGGATTAAATGACCGACAAAGATCAATACACGATTCAGCAGGAACCGTTCTATCAGCAACAGAAGAACGAAGTCACGCTGTACGAAGCCGCCTACCGCAACCGCCTGCCGGTGATGGTGAAAGGTCCGACCGGCTGCGGCAAATCGCGCTTTATTGAATACATGGCGTGGAAGCTCGGCAAGCCGCTGATCACCGTGGCCTGCAACGAGGACATGACCGCCAGCGACCTGGTCGGGCGCTACCTGCTTGAAGCCAACGGCACCCGCTGGCTCGACGGCCCACTCACCGTTGCCGCGCGCATCGGCGCGATCTGCT
>JBEQCD010000122.1:0-4529 GCA_041639515.1 Hydrogenophilales bacterium
GAGGAACAGATTGCCCAGCACGGAATCGGCACCGCCGGCGGCGTATTGCGCCAGCAGGGGAGCGGCCATGTTGCCGCCCGGATCCATGTTCGAGATAACGCCAGAGCCGACGTTAATCGCTGCGCCCATGCCGAGGAACAGGGTCAGTACGTAGAAGCCGCCGATGATGCCCATTGCCCACAGCACCGAGGTGCGTGCAGCCTGCGCCGTCGGCACGGTGAAGAAACGCATCAGGATGTGCGGCATGCCGGCGGTACCCAGCACCAGTGCCATGCCGAGCGAGATCTGGTCGATCGGGCTCTTGAGGAACAGGCCGGGCTCGAGGAAGCGCTGGCCGAGCTCCTGCGGCGTCATGGTGGTGGCAGCATCGCCGACCAGTTTGGCGACCTGTGCCTGCACTTTGGGATCATCCACCACTGCCTGCAGGAAGCCGGGCAGGGAGAAGCCATACTGGCTCCAGGTCAGCAGCACCAGCAGGATGGAGGCGGTGACCAGCAGCACGGCCTTGATGATCTGCACCCAGGTGGTGGCCTTCATGCCGCCAAACACCACATAGGCCAGCATCAGCACGCCGACCCCGATCACCGAGATGTAGTAGTCGATGCCGATCAGCGTCTTGATCAGCACGCCGCCGCCGACCATCTGCGCGGTGAGATAAAAGGTCGACACAGTGATGGTCGACAGCGCCGCCACGGTTTTCGATGCCTTGGGATTGTTGCGGAACGCGAGGATGTCGCCCAGCGTGTATTTGCCGATGTTGCGGCAAGGCTCGGCGATCACCAGCAGCACGGTGATGTAGGCCACCAGCCAGCCCACCGAGTACATGAAGCCGTCATAGCCGTATAGCGAAATCAGGCCGGCAATGCCGAGGAAGGACGCCGCGGAGAGGTAGTCGCCGGCAATCGCCCAGCCGTTCTGGATACCGGTGACGGAACGTCCGGCAGCGTAGAACTCCGACGTCGTATGCGTCTGCCGCGCTGCCCAGAACGTGATGTACATGGTGATGGCGATGATGGCGCCGAACACCGCGAAGGTCATCCACTTGTACTCGTCGGCCACTGCGCCGGTGCTGGCACAGGCGAAGCCGGAAACCAGCAGCGTCGCAGCGCCTGCGATCAGGGAAGGCGTGCGTCGGGTCATTTTACGCCTCCGATCGAGCGGGCATCGCGCAC
Source organism: Hydrogenophilales bacterium (assembly GCA_041639515.1). Classification (GTDB taxonomy): domain Bacteria; phylum Pseudomonadota; class Gammaproteobacteria; order Burkholderiales; family Thiobacillaceae; genus Thiobacillus. Next base: position 1,173 of record JBEQCD010000122.1, read on the forward strand.
GATTTCTGCGGCCATGGTGTCGTATTCGCGGTTGGCGCGGCGGGCGTAAATCCCGGCGATGGTCCAGGCCACGATGAATTCGGACAAGGCGAACAGAATGCCCACGTTGACCGGGCCCCACACCTTGATCTTAAAGAGATCCTGGAAGTAGGCCGCGCCCACCGGCAGCAGGAAGTAATAGGCGGTGGAGAACAGCATCAGCCCCCACAGGAACGTGGTTTTCTTCTTGTGCAGTGCCTGAAACCGCGGATCCTGATCGATCGCGGCCCAATCCGGTTGTGTGCTTGACATGGGGAGCCTCCTGGCTGGTTGATTGACGTAGTTATTGATCCACGCCCCGATCCTGCCATGGCGGGTTCCCGCACATTAGCGCAAAAGCCGTACGCGGAGTAGGTACAAAGCACCCACCGCCAAAAGTCCGCAAAATGGCTGGATCAAAATTCAAAATAGCGTTCCATCACCCCCTGCAATTTGCGGCCCTGACGGAAGGCTTCTTTCAGGATGCGGCGATCCAGCGCATTGAGCTGGTCGGGGTCGATGCGGTTGCCGACCGTCTCCCCCCGGGTTTGCTGCGTGTGCTGATGGCGCAGGCGCAGCAGCTGGATGAAATGAAACGCCGCTACCCAGGATTCCACCGTGTCTGCTGTGAGGTTCCAGCGGTGCGCCGCATCACGCAGCCGGGCTGCCGTGCCGGTTGCGTCGACACCGGCGTATAGCGCAAATATCCGTGCGGCATCGACAAACGGCGTGATGCCGTTGAGTTTGAGGTCGAGGGTGTGCGCCTCGTTGCCGCTGTCCGACGACAGCACGAAATCGCGCACCAACCCGAGCGGCGGCCGATGGGCGAGCGCGTTTTGCGCCATGTGCCGGAGGAACAGCTGCTGATCCCGGATGCTGGCGTTGAGCCATGTGCGCAGCCCGTCGCTCAGTTCGCGCGTGCCGTACAGCGGTCGGAAGTCGAAGAAAATGCTGGCATGCAGCAGCGCGGGCGCGTCGCCGCGATGGATCCAGTTGGCAAAGGTGGCGCGCCAGTCCTCCACGCTCAGGCACCAGGCCGGGTTGCCGGCCATGATGCCGCCCTTGCACAGTGGAAACCCGCATGCCGCCAGCCGCTGGTTGACCCGTTCGGCAAACGCCAGCAGCGCAGCCCGCTCGGTCTCCGTGGCGTGGCGGTAGATCAGCGCGTTGTCCTGATCGGTAGCGAGAGTCTGCTCCATGCGCCCTTCCGAGCCCAGCGCGAGCCAGCACCAGGGCACATCGGGCAGCGGCGCGGCGCGGCTTTCCAGTTCGAGCACCCGCTGCGTCAGCCGGTCGTTGAGGCCCGAGAGGATGGCGGTCAGGTTTTCCGCATCCATGCCCTGCGCCAGCAGATTGCGCGCGAGTGTGCCGATCGACTGCGCCAGCGCCGGCAGGCTGGCCGGGTCCTCGGCGCGCGCGATGGCGCCGCTGATGCCCTGCATCGACAGGCGGCGCAGCGCGAACACATCCTTTTCCGAGACTACCCCGATCAAACGGCCGCCATCCACCAGCGGCACATGGTGGATGGCGTGGCGGGCCATCAACAGCAAGGCCTCCGCCACCGGCGCCGTACCCGCCAGCGTCGCCGGGGCAGCCGACATCACCGCGGCGATCGGCGTGTCCAGCGATACGCCGGCCAGCGTCACCCGCTTCAATACGTCCTTCAGCGTCAGGATTCCCAGCGGGCGGGCCGCGTCGTCGCACACCACGATCGAGCCCACCTGCGCGGCATCCATCGCCGCCAGTGCATCGGCCAGCGGTGTAGCAGGCCCGGCCGTCAGCGGGGGGCGCTGAATCAGACTGCGTATCGGGCGTGAAAAGCGGCTTTCGTCATCCTGTGCCAGCGCATATTCGGATTGCACCGCACGCTGCGAGTGTTCCAGCAGGCTGGCGATGCGGCGGGTGCAGAAATCGCTGAATGTTCTGCTACGTTCTAGCAGGGCATGAAAGTCGGCCCCCGCCAGCCGGTAGCAGAAGCTGTCGCTGGCGGCGACATAGCGGTTCGCCACGGCCCGCCCGGCCAGTAGGGCGCCCAGCGGAAACAGTTCGCCAGCGCTCAGCTGCAGCAAGCGTGTGCCGCCTTGCCCCGGCGCTTCGGCCTCGATCACGCCCTGCCTGACGATGAAAAGACAGTCCGGCGCGGTGCCGCCGGCGTCCAGCAGCGTCATCTCCTGAGAAAAATAGACCAGCGACAGGCGCTCCACCAGCCAGGCCAGATCGGCCTGCGTCATGCTGCTGAAAGGGGCATGCACGCGCAGCTCTTCGAGCGTAGCTAGCTGCATGCTGTTGGCAAAGGAGTCCGTCGTGGCCATGCAGCCATGTTAGTTGATCTCGATGCGGACAGCCGACCCCTGCCCGGTTCCGGCGGGAGCGGGTGGACCGGGCCATGATATTGGCTGGGCACGCCGTTTTTCCTTGACGCATGGGGCTCAATCCGGTTTAATTGCGCCCTCTTTCGGCCAGTTAGCTCAGTTGGTAGAGCAGCGGATTGAAAATCCGCGTGTCCTTGGTTCGATTCCGAGACTGGCCACCAGTATCCGTAACGGCTCACAGCAATGTGGGCCGTTTTTATTTAGTGGCGCCGTGACAGAGATCTGACAACTTGATCGTTCGAAGACAGAAACGGACGACTCCATCGCTTCCTGATTTATGACGTGCTGGCGCTCGACGGCTATATCCCGGCGGGCGTGATCCTGCCGGTGTCGGCCTGGATGCTGAAAAACCTAACGGGATACGAAAGTGCCTGGAAGCCTACTCAGTCCGCTTCTTGAGATGCTGCGGTTATGAGTTGACCAGGATGCCCGGCTGGCCGCGCTAAACCCGGACTAGGTCGAGGGCAATTACCGATACTCGGACATGACAAACCAGGTGGAAAATCTGGCAACCGCGGTGGAGGGCACCCCTTTCAGGAACTGGAGCCAGCGCTCTTTACCCTGCGGCCAGCCTATTGCCGTTGGCAAACCCCCGCATGCAATGGTTTAGGAGCTCGGACGCTTCGTGCGCAGAAACCGGGGGGCTGTAGTAATAGCCTTGTATTTCGTGACACTGCATTTGTTGCAGGCGCAGCAACTGGGCTTCGCTTTCCACGCCTTCGGCGATGACGTTGAGATGCATGCCGCGCCCCATGGCGACCATGGCGTTGACGATGGAGACGTTTTCCTCGCGGTCGAGCTCCTGAATGAAGGACTGGTCGATCTTGAGGGTGTGGATCGGGAAGCGCGAGAGGTATTTGAACGAGCTGTAGCCGGTTCCGAAGTCGTCGATGGCAAGACGGATGCCGGCAGCGGAGAGCCGACCGAGCTTGAGGGCGTTGGACTCGAAATCCCGCATCAGCAGGCT
>JBEQCD010000123.1:0-4519 GCA_041639515.1 Hydrogenophilales bacterium
TCGGCCCGTCGGGCACGCCCATCGAAGTGCAGATCCGCACCACCGAGATGAACCGGCTGGCGGAAACCGGTATTGCCTCGCACTGGATGTACAAGTCGGCGGACGCGGCGCTCTCCGACGTGCAGACGCGTACCCACCGCTGGCTGCAATCGCTGCTGGACATCCAGGCGGACCATGGCGATTCGCCCGAATTCCTGGAACACATCAAGGTCGACCTCTTTCCCGACGAGGTCTACGTGTTCACGCCCAAGGGCAAGATCATGGCGCTGCCGCGCGGTGCGACGGCGGTGGATTTTGCCTTTGCGGTCCATACCGATGTGGGCCACCGTTGCATCGCGGTGAAGATCAACTACGAATTGATGCCCCTGCGCACGCAACTGCGCAACGGCGACCACGTCGAGATTCTCACGGCGTCCAACGCCACGCCCAATTCGGCCTGGCTCAATTTCGTCGTCACCGGCAAGGCGCGCTCGCACATCCGCAACTACCTGCGCACGGCACGCGCAACCGAAGCGGCTGCGCTGGGTGAACGCCTGCTCAGCCATGCCATAGAAACCCTGCACCCGGAAAAGCTGGAGGCGGACGCCGTGGTGTGGGAACGCCTGCTGAAGGATTACGGCATGCAGTCGAAGCAGGAGCTGTACACCGCTGTCGGACTGGGCGGCAAGCTGCCCCTGGTCGTGGCGCACCAGCTGCTGCACATGCACGGCGACCGCACCGGCGAGCCAGCGCATCCGCACGCCATCAGCATTCGCGGCACCGAGGGCATCGCGGTGGAGCTGGCGCAGTGCTGCCATCCCATTCCCGGCGACCCCATCCTGGGCTTCATCCACAAGGATCGCGGCCTCATCATCCACACCCACGACTGCCCGTCGATCCGCGCCTTCCGCGCCGACCCCGACAAGTGGCTGGACGTGGAATGGGAAGCCGAGCCGGGCCACCTGTTCGACGTGCAGATCAAGGTCATCGTCGGCAACCAGCGCGGCGTGCTCGCCAAGGTGGCGGCCGCCATCGCCGAACAGGGGTCCAACATCGGCAACGTGTCGATGGAGGAAGAAGACGGCAGCCCCTACACCGTGCTGTTCTTCACCGTGCAGGTGGAGAACCGCATGCATCTTGCACGTGTCATGCGCGGCCTGCGCGTGCTGCCCGACGTGGTGCGCATTTTCCGCATCAAGGGCAAGAAGGACGGCCGTGCGCAATCCCAATAAGCAATCGACATGAAGAAAACCATCATCCAGACGCCTGCCGCCCCCGCTGCCATCGGCACCTATTCACAAGCCGTGCGCGTGGACAACACCGTATACCTGTCCGGCCAGATCGGCCTCGACCCCGCCACCATGCAGATGGTGGACGGCATCGACGTACAGATTCATCAGGTATTCAGGAACCTTGCCGCTGTTGCCACTGCTGCCGGGGGTTCACTGGCCGACGTGGTGAAGCTCAACGTCTTCCTGACCGATCTCACGCACTTTCCCAAGGTGAGCGAAATCATGGCGCAGTATTTCAGCGAACCCTACCCGGCACGTGCCGCCGTCGGCGTCGCCGCGCTGCCGCGCGGCGCACTGGTGGAAGCCGACGCCGTGATGGTCGTGGCCGACTGACCCTGCTCGATGTGGTTTGTCCTCGGGCTGGTATCGCTCGCCCTGATGGTGGGCTACAAACTCTACCGGAAACTGCACTGGGCCTGGGGCTGGACCGATGATCTGGGCGTTTTCCGTCATCAGGGCCAGCGCTACAAATTCGATCATCAGGAAAACAAGGGATCGCACCAGGTCAAGTTCGGCGTTGTCACGGATCAGCCTGTCTACTTCCGTATCAAACGCGAATCGCGCTGGGATCGTCTGGCCAAACGGCTGCATCTGTCGGTCGAACAGCAGTTCAATGACCCCGAATTCGACGAGACGTTTTATGTGGTATCCAACCACCCCGCTCTTACGCTGGAACTGGCCAAAATCCCGGCCTTGCGCAACGTCCTGAAGGCGCTGTTCCGCGACCCCAAACTCTGGCAACTGTGGGCAGAAGGCCGGCATCTGGTGGCGGAATACCGCTTCAGTCGCGGTGACGTTGCCGAAGGCCATTACGAACACAGCGAAACAAAGGGCAACATCGTCTCCGCCCTGCATGAACTGGCCGGGTTTCTTCAGACTACTGACCACCCGACTCCGCGCGACCCCTACGCCTGGCGCGCCATCGTCCTGGTGTCGCTCGCCAGCGGTCTGCTAGGCCTGGGCATTTTCGAGCTCATCCGCGTCGGCAAACTCGACAGTCTGGACCCGCTCCTCGACAGTTGGCCGCTGATACACCAGAGCCTTGCTGCAACGGGACTGCTGCTGTTTCTCTGGTTGGTCTGGGCGGCCTTCTGGCTGCGTGGCAGCGCACACGCCCATATCGTGATGACCGAAATCCTGCTTTCCGGCGGCGCGGGGCTGCTGCTGGGCACGTATTTCATGGCACGCGATTTCAATTGCGAATGGGACCCGGAACCAGCCGCGATCTACTACGCGGATGTACTCGCCCGCGAGTATCAGAACAATTCGAAATCCCCCGATACCTATTCACTGACCATCCGCCATCGCGGCATAGGCTGGCTGCCGGAGACTATTCCCGTGCGCGGCGGCGTCTATGCGCTGGCCCGCGAAGGCGGTCAGGTTGAGCTGTTGATCAAACCCGGCCGGCTCGGCCATGCCTGGCTCGAACAGGTTCGTGTGATCCGGGATTACTGATTCGCATGGCTGCCCGCAGTCGCACGGTTTCCTTCCCGCCCGCCGGCTCGTCGCTAGCGACCAAACTCGCCAGGCTGGGCCTGCACCGTGATGCCGATCTGGTGCTGCATCTGCCGCTGCGCTGGGAGGATGAAACCCGCATTACGCCCATTCGCGATCTCCTGCCCGGTGCCACGGCGCAGCTACAGGCCGTGGTACGCGAGGCCAAGGTGGCCTATCGGCCGCGCCGCATGTTGACGCTCACAGTGGAAGATGCCGGCGGCGTGCTGGGCATCCGCTTCCTCAATTTCTACCCCAGCCATCTCAAGCTGTTCCAGCCCGGCGAGTGCTTCCGTTTCATGGGTGAAGTGCGTGGCGGTTTCCTCGGTCTGGAGATGGTGCATCCGCGCTTTTCCCGCGCAGACGACGACACGCCCCTGCCCAGCGGCTTGACGCCGGTCTATCCCACCACGGCGGGGCTGTCGCAGGCCACGCTGCGCAAGCAGATTGCGCGGGCACTCGAACAGCCGCTGGAGGATACGCTGCCGCAAGACTGGCTGAACGACCTGAATCTGCCGCGATTTGACGTGAGCATCCGCACGCTGCACCAGCCGCCTGCGGAGAAAGCGATCAGCGAATTCGACAACCGCACGCATCCGGCCTGGCAGCGCCTGGCCTTTGACGAATTGCTGGCGCAGCAGTTGTCGCTGGCAGCCGCACGCGCAGCCCGGCGCAGCCAGCGCACCACACCGCTACCCGCCACACAGCGACTGACGGCCGACTTTCTGGCGCGCCTGCCATTTGCCCTCACCCCGGCGCAGACACGCGCATGGCATGAGATCAGCCCGGATCTCGCCGCCTCGCACCCCATGCGCCGCCTGCTGCAGGGCGACGTCGGCAGCGGCAAGACCGTGGTGGCGGCGCTGGCCTGCCTGCAGGCCGTGGAAAACCGCCACCAGGCGGCATTCATGGCCCCCACCGAGATTCTTGCCGAGCAGCATGCCACCAAGCTCACGCCGCAGTTCGAGGCGCTGGGCGTGCGCTGTGCCTGGATTTCCGGCAGCCAGCGCAAGTCGCAGCGTGCCGCCGCATGGCAGGCCGTTGCCGCTGGCGCAGTCGACGTGGTGTTCGGCACTCACGCGCTGTTCCAGGAAGCGGGACAATTCGCCCGGCTCGGCCTCGTCGTGGTCGACGAGCAGCATCGCTTCGGCGTGGGCCAGCGGCTGGCGCTGATGCAGAAGGGCGTCGAACCGCACCAGTTGATGATGAGCGCCACGCCCATTCCCCGCACCCTGGCGATGAGTTTCTTTGCCGACCTCGATGTGTCGACCATTGATGCGCTGCCGCCGGGGCGCACGCCCATCGTCACCAAACTGGTGAGTGCGGCGCGGCGCGACGAAGTCCTCGATCGTGTCCGCGAGGCTTGCCTGTCAGGCGGCCAGGCGTACTGGGTCTGTCCGCTCATCGAGGAATCCGAGAAGCTGCAATTGCAGACCGCCGAGGACACCTATGCCACGCTGCGCGAGCAATTGCCGGGACTCGGCATCGGGCTGGTTCACGGCCGGCTGAAACCGGCCGACAAGCAGGCGGTGATGGCCGCCTTCCAGTGCGGCGACCTGCATCTGCTGGTGGCCACCACCGTGATCGAGGTGGGCGTGGATGTGCCCAATGCTGCGCTCATGGTGATCGAACACGCCGAGCGTATGGGGCTCGCCCAGCTGCACCAGCTGCGTGGCCGCGTCGGGCGCGGCAGCCGAGAATCGGTCTGCGTGCTGCTGTACCAGGCCCCGCTGTCGGAACTCGCGCGCGCCCGC
>JBEQCD010000124.1:0-4514 GCA_041639515.1 Hydrogenophilales bacterium
CGAGACGCCGACCACCAGCTGCTTCACGTCGTCTGCGCCGGTCAGGAAGGTACCGGTCTGCACCAGGATTTCCTGGTTGTTCGACACCAGCGTGCCGGACGGCTGCGCGGCGTTGGACACCTGCAGCGCGTCGCGGATGTCCTGCGCAGACACCCCGAAGGCCGCCATGCGGTCGGGGTCCATCATCACCCGCACGGCGCGGCCGGGGCCGCCGACGGTGGTGACTTCACGCGTGCCTGCGATGCGTTTCAGTTCGATTTCGGCGGCGTGTGCGGCCTGTTCGAGTTCGTAGGCTCCGCGTTCCGGGTCACGCGTCCACAGGGTGACGGTGACGATGGGCACGTCGTCGATGCCGAGGGGCTTGATGATGGGTTCGCCGACACCGAGTTCTGGCGAGACCCAGTCGCGGTTGGCCTGGATCGTGTCATACAGCCGTACCAGTGCCTGCGTGCGGTCCTGGCCGACCAGGTATTGCACGGTCAGCACCGCCATCCCGGGCTTGGAGACGGAATAGATGTGCTCGATGCCGGCGATCTGTGACAGCACTTGTTCGGCCGGCGTGGCGACCAGCGCTTCCACGTCCTTGGCCGACGCGCCCGGGAAGGGGATGAAGACGTTGGCCATGGTCACGTTGATCTGCGGTTCCTCCTCGCGCGGTGTGACCAGGATGGCGAACAGGCCCAGCAGCGCCGCGATCAGCGCGATCAGCGGCGTGAGCTGGGAAGTGAGGAAGAAGCGGGCGATGCGTCCGGAGGGTCCCATGCGCGTCCCCGATTATGGCTTGGCAGCGTTGGCGGCGCTCTTGGCGTAGATCGCCGCCTTCACCGGTTCGAGCGCAATCGTCTCGCCCGGATTCAGTCCAGCCAGCACTTCGACGCGGCCACGCGCATCCGGTGTGCCAAGACGCAGTTGCCGCAGGGCGACCTTGTTTTTGTCGACTACATAGACGGCCGTGATTTCCGAACGGCGCACCACCGCGCTGGCAGGAATGACGAGCTTGCGTGCGCTGCCCACCGAGAAATGCGCGCGCGCGAACATGCCGGGGATCACGCCTTCGAGGTTGGTTGGCAGATCGATGCGCACCTTGACGGTATGCGTTGCGCTGTCAGCGGCAGGCAGAACGGTCACGCCCATCGCATCGATCCATTTGTTGAGCGAGGGAATCTCGACCGAGACGCGCGGTGCGGCCTTCACTTCCGAGAGCTTGTATTGCGGGATATTGGCAATGACGCGCATGTCTTTGGGGTCAAAGCCGGTCATCAAAGGCTTGCCGGGCGTGACCGTCTCGCCGACTTCGACATGCCGGGCGGCCACGACGCCAGAAAAGGGCGCGACGATGGTGGTGTAGCTCGACAGGGCAGCAGACTGGCCGACGCCGGCGCGCGCAGCGCGTGCGGCTGCCTCGGCAGCGCGAAATTCGGAAGTAGCGCGATCGAGTGCGGCCTGACTGATGAATTTCTGCTGGAAAAGCTGCTGCTGGCGTTCGTAATTGGCGCGGGCGTTCGCCAGATTGGCGGCGGCCTGGGCAACCTGTGCCTGGCTGCCGGCCACGGCGGCCCCCAGTTCCTGTGCGGAGAGGCGAACGATGACCGTGCCCGACTTGACGTAGTCACCCGCGTCGAAATTCACGGCCGAGACGCGGCCGGATACCTGGGCCGCGACGGTCGACTGCTTCACGGCCTCGACCGAGGCCTCGGTCGAGTACGCCGTATCGGCAACCTGGTATTGCACCGGCGCGACGGCAAAAGGCAGGGCGGCAAAGGCTGAAGGGGCGACGAGGACGAAACTGGCGAGCAGGCGGGCAGGGGTCAGCACGGGCACATCTCCAAAAAATCGTTCATTAGAATATTCTAATTTATTAGTTCAATCAAGCGCTTGTGAGCAGATTTGAGCGTGCGTGGGAGGTTCAGGCGCGAGTATGCCGCAGCATGGCGCTGCAATCCATCCTGTCCGGCGATCAGCCAGTCAGGTGGAAACAGACAGGATTTACTTGGAAAAACCGCAGAAGACGTCGCGCATCATGCCCAGGAGCTTGAGGGTGCGCGTGTCGCCCACGCGGTAGAAGACGCGGTTGGCGTCCTTGCGCGTGCGCAACACGCCTTTGTCTCGCAGGATGGCGAGGTGCTGGGAGATATTGCTTTGCGAGGTGCCGACATTGTCGACGATATCCTGCACGCTGACTTCCTTGTCGCCAAGGACGCACAGGATTTTCAGCCGAAGTGGATGGGACATGGCTTTCATCGCGCGTGAGGCCTGCTCGATGTGCTCGTCCTTGTCCAGGAGATCCACTGCGTCCCACTCTGCAGACATGTTCATTACCCCGATCCTGTTCGTGTAGTACCCTCGCGATCGACGTTTTCTGGTCTGAAATCCGTGTCGAACGGGAAGGAAATGTAGATTAGCAATCACGCATATATTAAAATATTCCCATAAAAATGCCTCAGGACATACACATTTTTTCATGAAGACCTCGCCGGTTCTCCTCATCATCCTCGACGGTTTCGGGTGCCGCGCCGAACGCGAAGACAACGCGATCGCGCAGGCCAGCAAACCAAACTTCGACCGGCTCTGGAAGGACAACCCGCATACCCTGATCCATGCCTCGGAAATGGAAGTCGGGCTGCCGCGAGGTCAAATGGGCAATTCGGAAGTCGGCCACCTCAACATCGGTGCCGGCAGGGTGGTGTATCAGGAATTCACCCGTATCGATCGGGCCATCGAATCCGGATATTTCTATACCAATCCGGCCTTGTTGAACGCGGTGCACAAGGCCCGCGACAACAACAAGACGCTGCATCTCTTCGGCCTGCTCTCGGATGGGGGGGTGCACAGCCACGAAGCCCATTTCCACGCCATGCTTGAACTGGCAGCCCGCGAGGGCTTGCGCAAGGTTTGCCTGCACGTTTTCCTCGATGGCCGGGATACTCCGCCCAAGAGTGCTGAGATCTACCTGCGGCGGCTCGGCGACAAAATCCAGCAAACCGGGGTCGGGCACATCGCCACCATGATCGGACGCTATTTTGCGATGGACCGCGACCGCCGCTGGCAGCGCGTCAAGGCCGCCTATGACTTGCTGACCCAGGGGCGCACGGAGTTCTGGGCCGAATCGCCCCTCGCGGGCCTGGAAGCCGCATACCAGCGCGGTGAGACGGATGAATTCATCAAGGCCACGGCAATCCTGCCGCCAGACGGCAAGCCTGTGACCATGGAAGATGGCGATGCCGTCGTGTTCCTGAATTTCCGCTCCGATCGCGCCCGCCAGCTTTCGCGTCCCTTCATCGAACCCGATTTCGCCGAATTCGAACGGGAAGTCACGCCCCGGCTTGCCACGTACTGCACCCTCACGGGCTACAGCGACGATTTCGATGTGTCGGTGGCGTTCCCGCCCGAGCGTATCAAGAACGGCCTCGGCGAATATGTCGCCAATCTCGGCCTGCGCCAGCTGCGCATTGCCGAAACGGAAAAATATCCGCATGTCACCTTCTTCTTCAACGGTGGTGAGGAAGTGTCCTTTCCCGGTGAAGACCGCGTGCTGGTGCCCTCGCCCGACGTGGCCACGTACGATCTCAAGCCCGAGATGAGCGCGTACGAAGTCACCGACAAGCTGCTCGCCGCGATCAACAGCAAGCAATACAACCTCATCATCTGCAACTACGCCAACCCCGACATGGTCGGGCATACCGGTGATCTTCAGGCCGCGATCAAGGCCATCGAAACCGTGGACACCTGCCTGGGCAAGGTGGTCGAGGCGCAGCTTGCCAATGGGGGCGAACTGCTGGTGACCGCCGACCATGGCAACGCGGAAATGATGCGCGACGTGGAAACCCATCAGGCCCACACCGCGCACACCATGAATCTGGTGCCCCTGATGTATATCGGGCGTCGCCGCGCCACGCTGGCAGACACTGGTGCGCTGGAAGACATCAGCCCCACGCTCCTCAAGATGATGGGCTTGCAGCAACCTCCCGAAATGACGGGGGAGTCGCTGGTCCATTTCGAATAGGGTGAATGTCCGGTCGTTGATCGTTGCCCTGGCCCTGCTGTGTCCGCTGGCCGCGGGGGCCAATCAGGCGGAGCGCAAGCAAAGCGAACTGGATGCGCTGAAATCCCGCCTGCAGACCCTGCAAAGGGAATTCCAGTCGACGCAGTCGCATCGGCGCGAAGCGGCAGATGAGCTGAAATCCACCGAGCAGGCGGTGAGCGCAGGGGTACGTCAGTTACGCCAGCTTGAGGGCGAGCGCCAGCAAACCGAAAGCACGCTGGGCGCGTTGAAGCGCCAGATTCAGAGCGTGTCTGCGCACATCGAGGCCGAACAGAAGCGTCTGGCCCGCACCCTCAAAACCAGCCATCTGCGTGGCGAAGGGGATGCCTTGAAGCGCATCCTGAATGGCAGTGACCCCAACCAGACGGCGCGAGACCTGCGTTATCTCGCCGCACTCTCGCGTGCGCAACAGGCGCAGGTGGCGCAATTGCGAACGGACCTGACCCGCCTTGCCGAACTGGAGCAGCAGGAG
>JBEQCD010000125.1:0-4443 GCA_041639515.1 Hydrogenophilales bacterium
ACGAGCGCAACACCGGCGCCGCCTACGCCAAGAACCGGCGAATCGAACTCAAACTCACGAACCGCTGAGCGCCGCGTCACCGCGCTGCTGCGCCAGCCAGTCGCGCGGGGCGCAGCCCATGCGCACGTGGAAGGCGCGCGCCAGAGCGTTCGGGCTGCCGTAGCCGACGCGGTCGGCCACCACCGCCACCGGCCGCCCCTGCTTGAGCAGGGTGCAACTGACGTTCATCCGCCAGTCGGCCAGATAGTCGCCCGGCGTGACGCCCACCGCGTCCTTGAACGCGGCGGCGAAGCGCGCGCGTGACATGCCCGCCTTCGCCGCCAGCGCCTCGAGCGACCACGCGGTCTGCGGCGCATCGTGCATGGCGGTTATGGCGCGCGCGAGTTTCGGGTCGGCCAGGCCCGCCAGCAGTCCGGTGGCGCCAAGCCGCCCATCCATCAGATAACGCAGCAACTGGATCAGTAGCAACTCGCACAAGCGGTCGATGGCGGCCTGCCGACCGCACTGGTCGCGCTCGGCTTCGGCAAACAGCAACTCTAGCGTCGGCCCGAGGCCGGGCAAGTCCGCCAACGGAATCAGCAGCATCGACGGCAAGGCCATGGCCAACGGATTGCCCGTCGAAGCGCCCAGGTCGACCTCCGCACACAACAGCTCAGCGGTATCGCCGGGGGCGGCGACAAAACGATGCGACGCCACGCGCGGATAAAACAGCAGGCTCGGCTCGGTAACCAGCAGATCTTCATGCACGGGCGAACGCGCCGTAATCGGGCCGCGCCGCACCAGATGGATATAGCCATGCGGCGCCGCGTAATGATGCTGCCCACAGAAGGCGCCGCTGTGAAAAACGCGCGCCGAAAGCGAGTAGTGCCGGAGCAAGCCGGCCAGTCGATCCGCCATTCCACTCTCCATATAAGACGATAGGTTACGTATTTGATACTTTACGTGCCATATCGTACCAAACAAAGGGCGATCATGCCCACGTGCTCTTGCACCTCACCCACTACGGAGATAGACATGACCCAAATCGCCCCCCTGACCATCGACACCGCTGACGCCGCTACCGCTGCCACACTCAAGGCCGTCAAAGCCAAGCTTGGCATGGTGCCGAACCTGTTCGCCACGCTGGCCCACGCGCCGGCGGCGCTCAATGGCTACCTCGGCTTGTCCGAAACGCTGGGCACCGGCCGCCTGAATGCCTCCCAGCGCGAGATCGTTGCGCTCGCTGCCGGTCAAGCCAATCGCTGCCAGTATTGCCTGAGCGCACACACCCTGATCGGCAAAGGTGCCGGACTGTCGGCAGAGGCCATCGCCGCGGCCCGCACCGGCCAGGCGGCCAACGCACTTGACGATGCAATCGCCGGCTTTGCCCGCGCGCTGGTCGAGCAACGCGGCGTGGTGTCGGCCGACGCCATGGCCAACTACCGCCGCGCGGGGCTCGACGACGGCCTGATACTGGAAGTGATCGCCAACGTCGCGCTGAACACGCTCACCAACTACACCAACCACATCGCCGACACCACGGTGGATTTCCCCGTGGTCGCCGTCTGATCTCCATAGGCATATAAGGAGAACACGATGAAAATCGCACTCACCGGCGCTCTGCTCGCCAGCGCCCTCGTCCTGCCACTGGCCGTCACGGCCGGCGACTTTTCGCCCTATGTGGACAGCCAGGGCGGCATCAGCCGCCCCACAGACTTCCGCACAAACTTCGTCCACCTGGGCTCATATGCGGTGTTGGACGAAAAATCCGCCTCTCGCGGCTTGCACGATGTGTACACCGAAAAGGCCTCGGCCGAGCACTACCGCAAGACCGGCAAGTTCTTGGACGGCGCCACGCTGGTGAAAGAGATCCGCAAGCTCGAAACCAGCGCCATGACCACTGGCAACCCTGTGGTCTGGGGTTCCGATGCGGCCGTGTGGTTCGTGATGGTCAAGGACGCCAAAGGCCGTTTCGCCAGCAACCCCTTGTGGGGCGACGGCTGGGGCTGGGCGCTGTTCAAGGCCGACGCCCCCGCCAAGAATGTCGCCGTCAGCTACGAAGCCGACTGCATGGGCTGCCATGTGCCGGCGGCCAAGACCGACCGCGTATTCATCCAGGGCTATCCGACACTGACCCAGCACTGACTTGCTGCCGGGTTACGCTTCGCGCAGGATGGCACCTCCGTCCTGCGCGAGCCACCCTTTCCGGAAGCGCGCCATGCCGACACTCGACGCCTTTCTGACCGACGTCCGCGCCTGCACGCGCTGCGCACCGCATCTGCCACACGGCGTGCAGCCGGTCTTCCAGTTTCACCCGAGTGCGCCCATCCTCATCGCCGGCCAAGCACCGGGGGCCCGGGTCCATGCCTCAGGCGTGCCCTTCGACGACGCCAGCGGCGCGCGTCTGCGCGCCTGGCTGGGCGTGGACCGCGACACCTTCTACGACCCTACCCGCATCGCCATTCTGCCCATGGGCTTCTGTTATCCGGGCACCGGCAAAAGCGGTGACCTGCCGCTACGCCCGGAGTGCGCCCCCCGCCTGGCGCGAAGCCTTCATGCAGCGTTTCGAGCGCCTGTCGCTGGTCATCGTGCTGGGCAGCTACGCCATGGACTACCACCTCGGTACTGGCAAGACGCCGCTCACCCGGGTGGTCGAAGCCTGGCGCGAGCACTGGCCGCAAGCGTTCCCCCTGCCTCACCCTAGCCCGCGCAACAATCGCTGGCTGGTGCGCAACCCCTGGTTCCAACAAGACGTGCTGCCCGCGCTGCAAGCACGCGTCCAGGCAGTCCTCACCGCCAACCCCAAGGAAACCCCATGACCGACGACACCGCCGCCATTACCGAGCTGCTGCACAAGTACTACGACACCCTGGCCTGGGCGAACGGAGACAGGCACCGGCTTTGGAGCGATGAACGACGGCTTCAGGTGCGGTAGCTGACGCCTGGGACCTCAATCACCGTATGACCGGGTCGAAAGCGGTCCTTTCTCTGACAACATCGCCCTAGCCCGCACTCAACCCCCACAACACATCCAGCACATGTTGCGTAGGCCGCTCGACGTCCCCACCACGGTGGGCAATACCAAGTTGACGCCACAATAAGGGCTGTAATGGCCGCATGACGATCCTGGTATCGGGCAATGGCGTGGAGGCTTCATGCGGCAACAACGTCGCACCATAACCGGCCGCCACTAGGCTTTTGATCGCATCGTTGTAGTTCAGTTGAATACGCGGCGTGGGCTGCCGTCCATCACTGGCGAACCACTCCGAGGTCAAGCGCGAAAGCCGAGTAGTTTTGTCATTCAGAATTAATGGCTGGGCGGCCAGCCAACCGGGGGTCACAACATCCGGGCATTCCCAGCGAGCCGGCAAGAAGGCCATGACCGGGTCCCGCCGCCATGGCTCGATCCGCAATTCCTTCACCGGGGTCTGTGGCAGCGCGACCAGACCGATCTCCAAAGAGCCCTCGGCAAGCTTCTTCAAAGTTTCCTGCGACGTGAGCACCGCGACCTGCACATCGATAGCGGGATGGCGTTGGCCCAACGTCTCCAAAGCTTGCGGCATCAACTGTGCGATGGCCCCTGTGGAGGCACCCAGCCGCACACGCCCGGCCAAGCCCTGCACCTGACGCTCCACGTCCTCAAGCGCCTGCTCCGCATCCGCCAACAGGCGCCGCGCGCGCTCCACCAGCGTTTCTCCAATCGCCGAAGGCTGAATGCGCCCACGTGTGCGCGACAACAGCTTTCCGCCAACCCGCGACTCCAGGTCGGCAATATGCAAACTGACCGTGGGTGGCGCGAGGTGCAGCACACGGGCCGCCTCGGCAAACGAACCCAGGTCGGCAATGGCCACCAACGTGCGCAGACGGTCCAGGCTGATTTCGCGCATGAGTCACTCCTTGTTCAGAAAAGCTGAATTTCATCGTTTAGAAATTCAACTTTTCCTATCTTAGCCCCTCACTGAAGATTGGAACTCCTGATTTCCTATGTCCGAGAGCATTCCATGGCAAGTCCTCTTATATTCATCGACGGCGACCAAGGCACCACCGGGTTGCAAATCCATCAACGTCTACGCGACCGGACCGATCTGCGGCTTATCACGCTCAGCCCCGAACATCGCAAGGATCCGCAACGTCGCGCCGAAATCATCAACGCCTGCGACATCGCGATTCTCTGCTTGCCCGACCAAGCCGCACGCGACGCTGTAGCGAGCATCGAAAACCCCGCCGTTCGGGTGATCGATGCGAGTTCGGCGCACCGCACCCATCCAGACTGGACCTATGGTTTCGCGGAGATGAACTCGCAGCAGGCCCAACGCATCGCCACGGCACGGCGGGTCAGCAATCCCGGTTGCTATCCCACGGGGGCGATAGGGCTGCTGCGCCCATTGCTGGAGGCCGGGTTGCTGCCCAGGGACTATCCGACGAACATTCATGCTGTGTCGGGCTATTCCGGAAAAGGGCGCG
>JBEQCD010000126.1:0-4333 GCA_041639515.1 Hydrogenophilales bacterium
CCAGGCGACCCAGCTCGCGCGTTCGGTCTGGCCGATGAAGCCTTTCAGCGCGGGAACGATGCCGTTGGGGCTGGCGTTTTCGCGAAAGACGGTCTTGCCGTCGACGACGTGCTCTTCATAGGGTTGTCGGTGATAGACGATGACCAGCGATGACGCCATGGAAGTCCTCCGTTTCGTGGAATTGTGTGAGGGCGTCGAGTACGCCGGCCGCACCGGGATGCGGGCTGCGGTAGACGTTGGCGTGGCCCTGCAGGGCCGCATCGAGCGCAGGTTCGCGATTGCCGACGGCCACGCCGGCCAGCCGGGTGTCGAACATCGACAGGTCGTTGAGCGTGTCGCCCGCCACCAGCGTGCGCGCCGGCGGCAGGTTCAGCGCGTCGAGCGTGCGCAGGAGCGTGGGGCCTTTCTGCACGCCGCGCGGCAACACGTCGAAATACAGGTTGTCGGAGATCAGCGCATCGAAACCCAGGGCCTCGATCTCGATGCGGGCCGCGGCTGCGTCGGCCGCGTCGTCGAAGTAATAGGACCGGCGACGGCCGCCGACACCGGATTGCTCGCGCAGGCGGGGATGCCGGCGCATGACGGCATCGATGCGGGCTTCGGCATCAAAGGGCCAGCTCGCATCGAGCCAGCGCTCGATCGGCGTGATGGGCGCAAAGTGCGGCCCGGCCGCCACGCTGGTGCCGACATTGCCGATGAGATGGTCGGGCCGGATCGGCAGGGTTTTCAGCAGCGACTGCATGAAATCGAGTCCGCGCCCGCTAACGAAGATCAGCGTGATCGCCTCGCGGCGCGCTGTGATCCAGTCGTAGAGCGCGGTGCGTTGCGTGTCGCTGCCACCGAGAAACGTGCCGTCGAGGTCGGTGGCCAGTATGGTGTGGCGCGTCTCAGACATGGCTGGATTCGCCGCTGTGTGCCTGCGCGGGGCGGGCCTTGCGGGTGCGATCGAGCGGACGCAGCAGCGCGGGCAGGTCCGGCGGCGGCGCAGGCGGAGTGGCAGGGCGGGGACGGGGCAGCGCGTGCGTGCGCGGTTCGAGCAGGCCGGCCAGCGCCTCGGCCGGGGTGCGGACTCCATCCAGTACGTCGCGCACCGCTGCCGCGAGGTCGAGCCGGATGCCCAGCCTGTCTTCGAGGCGGGCGACGGTGCGGGCGCTGAATGCGCCTTCTGCGAGTTCGTCCTGCTCGCACGCGATCCCGGTGGCCCCCCCCGCGAGGCGCATGCCCAGGCGCGTATTGCGCGACTGAGGCGAGGCGGCGGTGAGGAACAGATCGCCGACACCGCAACTTCCGAGCAGGGTCTCCGCCCGGCCGCCGAGCGCGAGAGTCAGGCGACGCATGTCGTCCAGCCCCCGGCTGAGAATTCCGGCTCGCGCGTTTTCGCCCAGTTCGAGCGCCGTGGCCATGCCACAGGCAATGGCAATCTGGTTCTTGAGTGCGCCCCCCACCTGGGCACCGATCACGTCAGGCGTGGATTCGACCCGGAGATGGGCAAGAGCCAGTGCGCGCGCCAGGGCGTCAGCCTGTCGCTGGACGAGGCGACGTTTCGGATGACCGGGGTCGAGGGCTGCCATCGCCAGCGTGAGGAGCGTGGGGTCGCCCTGGGCGACGCCGAGGGCAAAGCTGGGTCCGCTCAGCACACCGGTAAAGATAGAGTGTCCCAGTGTGTCGTCGAGCACCTCGGTCATGAAGGCACCCGATTCGGGCTCGAACCCCTTGCTGGCAGACAGCACCAGGGTGCCCGGTGCCAGCAGGCCGGCTACCTGGCAGGCAAGTTCGCGCGTGGCCGAAGCCGGCACGGCAAACAGCACTACCTGGGCGGCTTCTACCGCTGTCGCCAGGTGATGCGTGGCCCGCAGGCCGGATGGCAGGGCAACGCCGGGGAGCACATCGGTACGATGGGTGGTGTTGAGGTGGTGGGCGCGGTCGGCGCGCCGGGCCCACAAAGTTGTGGCCACGCCGGCTCGCTGGAGGGCGGCGGCCAGTGCTGTGCCCCAGGCCCCGGCACCCAGCACGGCGGCGCGGGTCAGCGGCTGGGGCACACAGGCCAGAGGGCGGGTGACGGGAGGCTGAGGCAGATCGGTGGGTTCGAACATCGGGGCTCCTGGCGGCACTGACTTCAATGCACCGGCTGGTCGTGACAGGCGGGCCGGGCGCTGGCATCACCGGGCCGAGAGGTCAGCGTCTGGGCCGGTGCGCGGTCGGGATGCGGCTGGCCGCGCTCCCGGTGCCTGATTGCAGAGTCACAAACAGGCGTTTCTTATAGTTGTTGCAATATTGTTTTGTCTAAAACTATTTTGAGTATAAAGGAAACCCGTGCGCATGACAAAAACCCACGCCTGACCGGGTGGCCAGGGTGGGTAAGGTGCGGGAGTGTGGCGGGTGCCCGGATGGCACCCGCCGCCGGGATTACTTGTGCCGGGTGTAGAGACCGAGCAGTTCGGCCTGGGCGCAGTAGGGCTGGGCGCGGCGGCCGGCCTTGCGGCGGAAACTGCCGTCGGGCTGCATTTCCCAGGCCTGGACGTTGTCGCGCAGATAGGGCTTGAGACCCTCGGCGATGACGCGCTTCTTCAGCTTGGGGTTGAGAACGGGAAAGCAGGTTTCGATGCGACGGAAGAAATTGCGGTCCATCCAGTCGGCGGACGAGAGGTAGACCAGCTCTTCATCGTCCACATTCTTGAAATAGAAGATGCGCGAGTGTTCGAGGAAGCGGCCGACGACGGAGCGCACGCGGATGTTGTCCGACAGGCCGGCGATGCCGGGCCGCAGGGCGCAGACGCCGCGCACGATGAGGTCGATCTTCACCCCGGCCTGGCTGGCGGCGTAAAGCGCGGCAATCACGTTGGGTTCGAGCAGCGCGTTCATCTTGGCGACGATGGCGGCGGGCTTGCCGGCGCGCGCGTTCTCGGCCTCGCGCTCGATGGCAGCGACGACTTCGCCGTGCAGGGTGAAGGGCGACTGCCACAGCTGCTTCATTTTCCCGACCTTGCCGAGGCCGGTGATCTGGGTGAAGAGCTGGTTCACGTCCTGGGTCAGTTCCTCATGGCAGGTGAGCAGGCCGAAGTCGGTGTAGAGCCGCGCGGTGCGCGCGTGGTAGTTGCCGGTGCCGAGGTGGGCGTAGCGCTTGAGGCCGCCGTCTTCGCGGCGGATGACCAGCGCGAGCTTGGCGTGGGTCTTGTGGCCGACGACGCCGTAGACGACGTGCGCGCCCACCTGTTCGAGGCGCTGCGCCCAGTTGATGTTGGTGTCCTCGTCAAAGCGCGCCAGGAGTTCGACCACCACGGTCACTTCCTTGCCCGACTGCGCGGCGCGGATCAGCGCCTGCATCAGCTTGGAGTCGGTGCCGGTGCGGTAGACGGTCTGGCGGATGGCGACGACGTTGGGGTCGGCGGCGGCTTCCTCGATGAAGTCGATCACCGGCTGGAAGGATTCGAAGGGATGGTGCAGCAGGATGTCGCCCTTGCCGATCTGCTCGAAGATGTTTTCCTTCTTCGACAGGCGCGCGGGCAGGGCGGGGATGAAGGGGGTGAACTTGAGCTCGGGGCGGTCAACCCAGTCGGGCACCTGCATCAGGCGCACCAGATTCACCGGGCCGTGTACCTGGTAGAGCGCGTCGCGGTCGAGCTCGAACTGTTCGAGCAGGAAATTGGCCATCGACTCGGAGCAGTTGTCGGCTACTTCCAGCCGCACGGCGGCACCGAAATGCCGCTGCGGCAGTTCGCCGGCGAGCGTTTCGCGCAGGTTCTTGTTTTCTTCCTCGTCGACGAAGAGGTCGGAATTGCGGGTGACGCGGAACTGGTAGCAGCCCTCCACCGTCATGCCGGCGAACAGTTCACCGACGTGGGCGTGCAGGATCGACGACAGGAACACGAAGCCATATTCGACGCCGGCGATGTCTTCCGGCATGCGGATCACGCGCGGCAGCGCGCGCGGCGCCTGTACCACGGCGGCCCCGGACGAGCGGCCGAAGGCGTCGCGGCCGGACAGCTCCACCGCAAAGTTGAGGCTCTTGTTGAGCACGCGCGGGAAGGGGTGCGAGGGGTCGAGCCCGACCGGCGTCAGCACCGGCATCAGTTCGCGCAGGAAGTAATTGCGTATCCATGCGGCCTGGGTTTCGTTCCAGTGCGTGCGGCGCAGGAAGTGGATGCCGCGTTCGGCCAGTGCAGGGATGACGTCGTCGTTGAGCAGTTCATACTGCCGCGCCACCAGGGCGTGCGCGGCGTCCGATACGGCGCGGTACTGTTGGCGCGGGGTGAGGCCGTCGGCCGAGCGCTGGGTGGCCTGCGCGCGGATCTGTTCGAGCAGGCCGGCGACGCGCACCTCGAAGAATTCATCC
>JBEQCD010000127.1:0-4241 GCA_041639515.1 Hydrogenophilales bacterium
CACGGCGGGCTCGGTGTATTCGACTTCGCGGATGACGGTGGTGGGCATCTCAACCGAGATCGCCTTGCCTTCGTAAAACACCACTTCGAGCGGCATGCCATCGTCCAGATAATTCAGCGCGTCGCCCAGGTTGTCGGCTTCGATTTCATACTGGTTGTATTCAGTATCCATGAACACATACAGCGGATCGGCGAAATAAGAATAGGTGCAATCCTTGCGATCCAGCGACACCTGCTCGAACTTGTCGTCGGCACGGTAAACCGTCTCTGTGCCGGAACCGTTCAACAGATTTTTAAGCTTCATCTTGACGACGGATGAGTTGCGGCCGGATTTCGAGAATTCGGCTCTCACCACGACCATCGGGTCTTGGCCGATCATCACGACGTTGCCGACGCGGAGTTCCTGGGCGGTTTTCATGGGTATCTTGTCCTGCGACTAATGGCGCTGCGAGCGACGCAGCATGCCAAGGGGTTGGGAAAACGCGGCATTTTATTGATTCGTCAAGATAAAGTCCAGAAAAACGAGCGTGCTCAAGCCGCCTCAAGCCAGGCGCTCAAACCGCGTCTGGCCGCTTGTTTTCGACAAATTCCGCAAGCGTTTCGGTCAGCTCCGGCTGGGCAGCCAGCCGCGCCTGCCAGTCCGCCGCGTGGGTGCTCAAGCCGTTGCGATGCGTCCGCCAGCCCGCCCAGCACGCCGCCATGTCCGGGGCGCCTGGCACCCCGTTCCAGCGCCGCCAGGCATCCCGCACCGTCTGGGCTGCAAGCGGATCCAGGCCGTCGGTATAGATAGCCAGCAAGGCTTCAAGCTTGTCATGATGGGCCTCTTCCGCCTGTGGATACGCCTGCCACACCAGCGGCCGCGCCGCCCACTGTGCCCGCACGCAGGAATCCTCGCCGCGCACGAAATTGAGGTCGCACGCCCACAGTAGGCGGTCGTAGTCGTCCTGGCTGGCAAACGGCAACACCTGCACCTGCAATGCCTCGCGCCGGATGGCATCGCCCGCCTGCAGCGCATTCAAACCCAGCCATTTCGCCAGTTGCGGCAGGATACGGCCCTCCGGAACCAGCAGCGTGACCAGATCAGGGCCGGTAGACCAGGCATCGAGCAATTCCGCCAGAGCCGGGTTTTCATAGGCAAACAGGGAAATCCGCCACTCGCCCGGGACAGGTGCCGCCACGCCCAGCGATTGCCAGTAGCCCACGATGTCGTGCTGCAGAAACGCCGCGCGGCGCGCGAGCAGGTTGCGCTCGCGCAGCAGCCCGCCGGTTTGGCGCGTATAGCCGGGAAAAAAGAAATACTTGGTCAGCGGCCACTGCGGGTGCGGCGAGGGCAAGCCGTGATGTGCCGCCACCCAGGGTTCTGCGCTCAGGTATTCCAGGTTGATCCATACCGGCGGCGCGGCGCGCGCGGCCATGGCCGCCACATAGGTCCCGGGCAGGCTGCAGCCGAAGGCCTCGACCACGACTTCGGCGGGCGGCCCGAAGACCGCGTCCTGGCGCCAGGCGCAGACCGTCACTCCATCGCACACCTGCTGCGCCTGATCCGGCTGAATCTCGGGGCGTATGCGCTGGAACGCCACCAGATCGTCGACCCACAGGCGGACTTTGGCGCCCTGCTCGTGCGCCAGGCTGCGTGCCAGCCGCCAGCTCACGCCGATATCGCCGTAGTTGTCGATGACGCTGCAGAAAATATCCCAGGTGCGCATGCCCGCATCGTACCGCAATGAAAAAGGCTCCCGCGGGAGCCTTTTGATTTGAAGCAGTCCGGAAGATGACTGCCTGATGATGGGTTCATCAGGCAGGTCAAGCAGCCTGCATCTGCGCAACCATCACCTCGGCAAACTTTGAACACTTCACCTCGGTCGCGCCTTCCATCAGGCGGGCGAAGTCGTAGGTGACCTGCTTCGACGCGATGGCTTTTTCCATGCTGGCGACGATGAGGTCGGCGGCTTCGAGCCAGCCGAGGTGGCGCAGCATCATCTCGGCACTCAAAATCAGCGAACCCGGATTGACGTAATCCTTGCCCGCGTATTTGGGCGCGGTGCCGTGGGTGGCTTCGAACATCGCCACCGTGTCCGACAGATTCGCGCCGGGGGCGATGCCGATGCCACCGACTTCCGCCGCCAGCGCATCGGAAATGTAGTCGCCGTTGAGGTTGAGCGTGGCGACCACGTCGTACTCTTCCGGACGCAGCAGGATCTGCTGCAGGAACGCATCAGCAATGACGTCCTTGACGACGATGCCGCCACGTCCATCAACCCCGGGCAGTTCCATCCATGGCCCTTCGCCGATAAGTTTGGCGCCAAATTCGCGCGCCGCAAGCTCGTAGCCCCACTTCTTGAAGCCGCCTTCGGTGAACTTCATGATGTTGCCCTTGTGCACCAGGGTCACGGAACGCCGGTTGTTGTCGATCGCGTACTGGATCGCCTTGCGGATCAGGCGTTCGGAGCCTTCGACCGACACCGGCTTGATGCCGATGGCCGACGTTCCAGGGAAGCGGATCTTCTTCACGCCCATCTGGCGTTGCAGGTATTTGATGACGCGCTTCGCCTCGTCGGAGCCAGCCTCCCACTCGATGCCGGCGTAGATATCCTCGGTATTCTCGCGAAAAATCACCATGTCGACTTTTTCCGGTGCCTTCACCGGGCTGGGCACGCCGGTGTAGTAGCGCACCGGGCGCAGGCACACGTACAGATCGAGCATCTGGCGCAATGCCACGTTGAGCGAGCGGATGCCGCCCGACGTCGGCGTGGTCAGCGGCCCCTTGATCGAAATCACGTAGTCCTTCACCGCCTGCACCGTTTCTTCCGGCAGCCACTGATCCGCACCGTAGACCTTGAGCGATTTTTCACCGGCATACACCTCCATCCAGGCGATTTTTTTCTTGCCGCCGTAAGCCTTGGCGACGGCGGCATCGACCACGCGGCGCATCGCCGGGGTGATATCGACGCCGGTGCCGTCGCCTTCGATGAAGGGAATGATGGGCATGTCCGGCACGTTCAGGCTGTTGTCCGGGTTGATGGTGATTTTCTGGCCGTGGGCGGGAATCTGGATGTGTGTGCTCATGAGGGTCTCGAAACGTTGTGCTCTTAAATGGGTAAAATCGGGACTTTGCCCCCACCGAAGTGTCGCGTCTTATTGTGTTCAACAAACCCTACGGCGTTTTGAGCCAGTTCACCGCCGAAGGCCGCTGGCAGGGTTTGTCCGATTACCTCTCGCTGCCGGGTGTGTACGCAGCCGGACGCCTCGATGCGGACAGCGAAGGCGTACTGATTTTAACCGATGACGGCATGCTGCAAAGCCGCATCGCCGACCCCAGGCACAAGCTGCCCAAAACCTATTGGGCGCAGGTCGAAGGCACGCCCGACGACGCCGCGCTGGACGCGCTGCGTCACGGCGTCGATCTCGGTGACTTCATTACCCGTCCGGCCACCGCACGCCTGATCGACGAACCCGCCGGCCTGTGGCCGCGCAATCCGCCGATTCGCCATCGTGCGGCCATCCCCACCCACTGGATCGAACTGGTGATCCATGAAGGAAAAAACCGCCAGGTGCGCCGGATGACAGCCAAGGTGGGGCTGCCCACGCTGCGCCTGGTCCGTGCCGCCGTCGGCGAATGGACGCTGGGCGCATTGCAGCCCGGAGAATGGAAAGAACTGCATGTCTGAGCCAACGCCAAATACCCCGTGGCTGCCTCACGTCGTCGTTGCCGCGATCGTTGAGCGCGACGGCAGGTTTTTGCTGGTGGAAGAAGAAACCGCCGAAGGCCTGCGCCTCAACCAGCCGGCCGGCCACTGGGAGCGCGACGAAACCCTGCTCGAGGCCGTGCGCCGCGAAACCCTGGAAGAAACCGCGCATCACGTCGAGCCGCAAGAACTGCTCGGCTGTTACACCACCTACTACCCACGTCGCGACATTACCTATCTGCGCTTCGCCTATGTCTGCAGCGTGACGGGGTTTGACGCCGAACGCACACTGGACACCGGCATCGTGCGCGCTCTCTGGCTGACCGCGGACGAACTCGCAGGCCATGCCACCCCGCACCGTAGCCCGCTGGTGATGCGCTGCCTGCAGGACTATCTGGCCGGGCGGCGCTTCCCGCTCGATTTCGTGAATCACGCATGAGCACGCGCGTCGTCGTCGGCATGTCAGGCGGGGTCGATTCCGCCGTCGCCGCCTATTTATTGAAGCAGCAGGGCTACGACGTGCTCGGCGTCTTCATGAAGAACTGGGATGACGACG
>JBEQCD010000128.1:0-4217 GCA_041639515.1 Hydrogenophilales bacterium
AGTTCACCGCGCGGGCCTGCTTGTTCAGCAGGCCATTCAAGGACTTGACCCTGTAGCGGTACACCAGCAACATACTGGATATATTGCCAGTAAAAGCCGCATGCGGCAAGCACTCCGACGCTCAGCGCCGGCCCTCTATCACCCCACCATGAAGGGTGGGCTTTCTCTGGAGTATTGATGTATCACATGTCTGACATCCTCGTCCACACCGAAGACGGTGTAGCCACCCTCAGCTTCAACCGCTTGGAGCGCAAGAACTCCATTACCTCGGCCATGTATGCTGCCATGGCGGATGCCGTCGAGCAGGCGGCGGCCGATGCGGCCGTACGTGTGCTGGTGATCCAGGGACACGAGACGGTGTTCAGTGCCGGCAATGACATCGGCGACTTCCTCAACCAGCCGCCCGCCACGGCAGATGCGCCGGTGTTCCGTTTCCTGCGCGGCATTGCCGGCTTCCCCAAGCCCGTGATCGCCGCTGTCAGCGGTCCGGCGGTCGGCATCGGCACCACGCTGCTGTTCCATTGCGATCTGGTCTACGCCGGCGACAACGCGGCGTTTTCCATGCCTTTCGTGAACCTGGGCCTGTGCCCGGAGGCGGCGTCCAGCCTGCTGGTGCCCCAGATGTTTGGTTACCACCGCGCGGCCGAGGCGCTGCTGCTGGGCGAGCCCTTCATGGCCGAAGCAGCGCTGGAGGCCGGCCTGGTCAACCGCGTGCTGCCGCCCACCGAAGCGAATGGCTACGCGCAAGCGCAGGCGCGCAAGCTGGCCGCCAAGCCCTTGTCGGCGCTGATCGAGACCAAGCGCCTGATGAAGCAAGGGCAGGCGATGCGCGTGCTGGAGCAGATGGCCGAGGAAGGGGCGAGTTTCGGCCGCATGCTGCGCGAGCCGGCGGCGCGCGAAGCCTTTACGGCCTTCATGGAAAAGCGGCGTCCTGATTTCAGTAAGCTGTGAGTGCTGGCATGAGCAAGCAAGCTTCTACCGCGCCCGCGATCGAATTTGAAGAAGAGTTCGTGGCCGGGCTCAAGCTGATCTTTGAAGAAAAGATTGCCTTCAACCAGGTGCTGGGCCTCAAGATCACCTCACTCAAGCCCGAGCGTGTCGTCGCACGTATCGAGATGCAGCCGGCGTTGATTGGCCACTACGGCCATAACCGCATTCACGGCGGCGTCATCAGTGCCGGACTCGATGCCATGGGTGGCCTGGCGGTGATGGCCGCCATCGGCGCACGGCACATGGACGAGCCGCCGCTGCAGCGGCTGCACCGCTTTGGCAAGCTCGGCACCATCGACTTGCGGATCGATTACCTGCGCCCCGGCATCGGCGAGCACTTCGAGTTGCGTGCCGAAGTGCTGCGCCTGGGGTCGCGTGTGGCGACCACGCGCATGGAGTTTTTTGGCCCGGACGGCACGCTGCTGTCGGCCGGTGCGGCTGCCTACATCGTCTCGTAGGCGCCGTTGTTGCGGGCTCAGGCCTGCGGACGCGGGATCTCGCGTGGTTTGCCCTGGTCGTCGATGGCGACATAGGTCAGGCTGGCCTCGGTCACTTTGACGAACTGGCCCTGGGCGCGGAAACGCTCGGCATAGACCTCGACCTTGACGGTCATGGAGGTGCGGCCCAGGCGCGTGAGCTTGGAGTAGAACGACAGGATGTCACCCACCCGCACCGGCTGTTTGAAGATGAATTCGTTCACCGCCACGGTGGCCATGCGGCCGTCGGCGTAGCGCGCCGGGATCACCGAGCCCGCCAAGTCGACCTGGGCCATGACCCAACCGCCGAAGATATCGCCATTGGCATTGCAGTCGGCCGGCATGGGGATGACCTTGAGGACCAGCTCCTCGTCGGAGGGCGGCTGGATCGGGGCGGAGCTTGAAATCACGGACATGGGGGAGAATCTCGAAAAATAACCAGTTCAGATTGTCCTCTATGCGCCGTTTTGGCGATACCGCCCTCACACCTCCCGCCAGCACGCCATCTCAACCGGGCGTGCCGCATTCCGACTGGGGCACGCTCCAGCGCCTGTTTCCCTACCTCTGGCAGTACAAGTGGCGTGTCATGGCCGCACTGGCCTTCATGGTCGGCGCCAAGCTGGCGAACGTGGGGGTGCCGCTGTTGCTCAAAAACCTGGTGGACACCATGGACATCAAGCCGGGTGACGTCAGTGCCGTGCTGGTGGTGCCGATGGGGCTGCTGCTGGCCTATGGGGCGCTGCGCCTGGCGACCACGCTGTTTGCCGAGTTGCGCGAACTGGTGTTTGCCAAGGCCACCCAGGGGGCTGCGCGCAGCATCGCGTTGCAGACGTTCTGCCACCTGCACGCCTTGAGCCTGCGCTTCCACCTGGAGCGCCAGACCGGTGGCATGACGCGCGACATCGAGCGCGGCGTGCGTGGCATCGAGTCGCTGATTTCCTATTCGCTCTACAGCATCGTGCCGACCCTGATCGAGGTGGCGCTGGTGCTGACCATCCTGGCGGTGAAGTTCGACGCCTGGTTTGCCTGGATCACCCTCGGCGCCCTGGCGGGCTACATCCTGTTCACGGTGACGGTCACCGAGTGGCGCACCCAGTTCCGCAAACAGGCCAACGAGTTCGATTCGGCGGCCCACAGCAAGGCCGTGGATTCGCTGCTCAACTACGAGACCGTCAAGTACTTCAACAATGAAGCCTTCGAGGCCGGGCGCTACGACGACAGTCTGATGCGCCTGCACGAGGCTCGGCTCAAGAGCCAGTCCACCCTGAGTCTGCTCAACACCGGGCAGCAACTCATCATCGCCATCAGCCTGGTGGCCATGCTGTGGCGCGCCACACAGGGTGTGGTGGATGGCCGCATGACGCTGGGTGATCTGGTCATGGTCAACGCCTTCATGATCCAGCTCTACATCCCGCTGAATTTTCTGGGCGTGATCTACCGCGAAATCAAGCAGAGCCTGACGGATCTGGACAAGATGTTCACCCTGCTGGAGCGCGAGCGCGAGGTGGCCGACGCTGCGGATGCGTCGCCCTTGCAGGTCAGTCAGGCTGATGTGAGGTTCGAGGACGTGAGTTTCACCTATGACCCCTCGGGTGGCCGGCCGATCCTGCAGCACCTCAGTTTCGAGATCCCCGCCGGCAAGACGGTGGCCGTGGTCGGCCCCTCCGGCGCCGGCAAGTCCACATTGGCGCGCCTGCTTTTCCGTTTTTATGATGTGCAGCAGGGCCGTATCACCATTGGCGGCCAGGACATCCGCCAGGTGACGCAGGCCAGTCTGCGCCAGGCCATTGGTATCGTGCCGCAGGACACGGTGCTGTTCAACGACACGGTGGAATACAACATCGCCTACGGCCGCCCCGGCGCCAACCGCGCCGAGGTGGAAGAGGCGGCTCGTGCGGCGCACATTCACGACTTCATCAGCGCCACCCCCAAGGGCTATGACACCATGGTCGGCGAGCGCGGCTTGAAGCTTTCCGGCGGCGAGAAGCAGCGTGTGGCGATTGCACGCACCCTGCTCAAGAACCCGCCGATCCTGATCTTCGACGAAGCCACCTCGGCGCTGGATTCGGCCAACGAGCGCGCCATCCAAGCCGAACTGCAAAGCGTGGCCCACAACAAGACCACGCTGGTCATCGCGCACCGGTTGTCCACGGTGGTCGATGCGCACGAGATCCTGGTGATGGAGGCCGGGCGCATCGTGGAGCGCGGCGCGCATGCCGAGCTGCTGGCGCGCGGGGGAACTTATGCGCGCATGTGGGCGCTGCAGCAGAGTTCAGAGTCATTTTGGCCTCAATCGCTTATGAAATAAGCGCGAATAGCTATTAAATTAATAGCAGGTATTGTGTGGCGGCCTCCTGCAAAGTGCCAGGCGTGGCTTGGGCGCCGACTTCTCGTTATTTGTGACGTCAGCCGTTGACGTGGGGCTTGCATGCCCACGATGAATTGCACCCCATAATTTGCCCATGGAAACCAAATGGCTGGAAGATTTCGTCAGCTTGGCGGAGACGCGCAGCTTCAGCCGTTCCGCGCAGTTGCGCCATGTGACGCAGCCCGCGTTCTCCCGCCGCATCCAGGCGCTGGAAGCCTGGGCCGGTACCGATCTGGTGGACCGCAGTTCCTACCCGACTCGCCTGACGCCCGCCGGTGAAACGCTGTACGGCCAGTCGCTGGAAATGCTGCAAGCCCTGCAAAGTACGCGCGCCATGCTGCGCGGGCACACCTCGGCGGGGCAGGATGTGATCGAGTTCGCCG
>JBEQCD010000129.1:0-4167 GCA_041639515.1 Hydrogenophilales bacterium
GCCGCTGCGCTGCCGCCCCTGCGGCCCCGCCAGCTTCGCCGCCTCGCGCAGGCGCGGCGCCAGGTAGCCCAGGCGCGCGATTTCCACCTGCGCGCGCGCAGCGGGGGAGCGCGCGTTACGGTGGAAGATTTCGAGAATCACCATGGTGCGGTCCATCACCTGGCAGCCGACCTCCTTTTCGAGGTGGCGCGCCTGCGACGGCGAAATTTCGTGGTCGACGAACAGGGCGTCGATCGGATAGGGCGAGACCGCGTCGTCCAGACCCTCGACGAAATTGGATAGGCGGTGCAGGGGGTTCTGCGGTTCTTCGGCGGATTCGATCTCTTCATCGTCTTTGCCGCCGACGAAACGACGAATCTCCTGCCGCTTGCCCACGCCCAGATACGCCGTCGAGTCGAAGCCGGATCGTTTCTGGGTGAAGGTGCGGGTGACCGTGAACCCCAGCGTCTTGGCCAGTTCGCGCAGTTCAGTCAGCGACGCCTCGAATTCGACATCGCTCACCCCCGGCAACTGGACCGACGCCACGATGGCGTACTGGGCTTGTTCCTTGACTTCTTTTTGCATGCGGCGTGGGCGTCTGTTGGGTGAGCGAGCCGGGCATTATCCGCCAATGCCATGAGCTGCGGTATCGACCCCCCCGGGATGGCCTTGCGGTGACGACACCAGGGTCACGCGCCAGCCGGCCCCTTCAGTCGTCCGTTTCGTTCAGGCGATGCAGCTCTTTTTTCATCGCCTGCATCTCCTTGATCGATTTCTCCAGCCGCTCCTCCGCCTCATGGCGGATTTTTTTCATCATTCTGGCGTCGGGGTCTTTCCAGTCACCGCCCGACTGGCTGGCCATGTAGGCCACCGCACGAGCAAACTCCGTCAGCCTGAGTTCCGGCTTGCCGCCCTTGGCAGGCATGGCGCGAACGCCGACCCAGGCATGCGCCGTCAGAATGCCCTGGCCTTCCTCGATGAGCGGCGCCCAGTCGGCCTTGTTCCTGAACCGCGGCGCTTGCGCCACCCCGCTGTCGTGGCAAGCAAAACAGGTTTCGTTGTAAACCTGCTTGCCGCTTTTGAGCGCGGCGGACGGGGCGGGTTCGGCATGGGCGGCTTGTGCGAGCAAACCGGTTAATGCGATGGCGAGGCTGGCAAAAAGGGGGGTATTCATGGTTGGCTTTCTCGATAAAGAAGAACGGATGAATTAATTGAGCGGAGGCTCCAGATGACCCGACTCCGGAATCGGAGCACGACAAGCACCGGCAGCCAGATTTTTACGAAGAAGCGGGAGCAGACAGTCCAGAGCAGGCGCGTCCTGATAGTGAGTTCCGCCTGCGGCGATCACCTCCCAGGAAGACTTTGATCCCACATGCATGTGCGCAGCAACTTCCAGATCGGCCTTGCCTTCCAGCAGGCCAACGGGCCCCCAGTAGCCGGTTCTGCCCTCGAGAGGGTTGGGCAGCGGACTTCCACATTTCGCACAGAAGTCTGAGCGGTAGCCGCTTTCATTTTCATACGAGTTGATGCAGCCCTGCCCGCTGACCCATTGAAACTGGCTGCCAGGGACGATAAGCGCGGCATTGGCAAAAGCACCCGTTGACTTGCGACACAACGAACAGTGGCACTGATAAATATTCGGCAACGTGCCAGACACCACGAACCCGACCGCCCCGCAAAGACATTTCCCCAGCATGCAACACCTCCGTGAGCATCTACCCCGAAATAGCCTGCAAACTCTCCGCCGCAATCTCACGCACTTCGGCATCCTGATCGCTGACGCGCCTATCCAGCCAGCGTTTCGCGGCGGGGTCTTGCGTCAGGCCGAGATAGTGGCAGGCGTCGGCGCGCACCCGCGCATCGGCGTGTTGCGACAGCTCGCCAAGGCGCGGCAGCAGCGCGCGCAGGGTGTCGCTGCCGGCATATTCTTCCAGCAGCACGCCCGCGCCGAGGCGCACATTCAAACTTGCGTCGACATTGCCGACGATAGGCAGCACCGCCGCCAGCAGCGCAGGATCGGATTCGATCAGCGCCTGCGCGCGGGGCAACTGGCCTTCCTTTAGCAGCAGGTGGAACCAGTCGGCGATGCCGGCTTCGCTGTCGGCCTTGGCGGCCCAGTCGGCGAGTTCGGCTTTGCTGTGCGCGCCAGCGAGTTCAATGCGGCCGAGGCGCAGCCACGGCACCGTGCGCACGCCGAGCGCCTGTCCGGCTTCGGGGCGCTGTTCGAGGTTGACCGCTTCAAGGCGGCCGATCACGCCCTGCTTCAACAGGTCGGACAGTGCCATCAGCATCGCCGGGCAATGCGGGCAGTGGGTGGAAACGAGGAGCAGGGCGTCGGGTGCGGGCATGGGCTGATGGGGCGATAATGGGTGCATGGAATTTACCATTCTCCCCGTCACCCCGTATCAACAAAACTGCTCGCTGGTGTGGGACGCGGCGGGTCGCGCGGCGCTGATCGATCCAGGCGGAGAGGCCGAACGCCTGCTGGCCGAAGTGCAATCGCGCGGCCTCACGCTGGAAAAAATCCTGCTCACTCACGGCCATCTCGACCACGTCGGCGCCGCGGTGGAACTGCGCGATGCACTCGGCATTCCCATCATCGGTCCGCAGCGCGAGGAACAGTTCTGGCTCGACCTGCTGCCGCAGCAGGCCGAGCTGTTCGGGTTTCCACCGGCGGTGGCATTTAGCCCCGACCAGTGGCTGGAAGACGGCGATTGCGTGACGGTGGGCACGCTGCGTTTCGAGGTGCTGCATTGCCCCGGTCACACCCCCGGCCATGTGGTGTTTTACGAACGCGGCGACAAGCTCGCCTTTGTCGGCGATGTGCTGTTCAAGGGGGCGATCGGTCGCACTGACTTCCCGCGCGGCAAGCACGCGGATTTGATCCGGGCGATTCGGGAAAAGCTGTTTCCGCTAGGCGACGACGTGCGCTTTGTGCCGGGGCATGGCGCGATGTCGACCTTCGGCCACGAGCGCCGCGAGAATCCGTTTGTGGCGGACGAGCGGGGCTGAAGCCACCCCGCTGCTTGACGAAACTCAGTCCTCGTCGCCGAGTTCGGGATCCCAGCCGCGAGTGCGCGCGCGTTCGGTGGCCCATTGATAAAGCTCGGTATGGCGCGCCAGCAGTTCGGGCGGCAGGCGGCTCGGCAGATTGCCGTATTCATCCCACCGCTTTTCAATGTCGTTCATCAGCCCTTGCAAGCGCTGCTTGTTCCAGCCGGCACAATCCTCTTCAGCGGGAATCAGGTCGAACAGCCAGGCGTCGAGTACAACGCGTCCGAGCTGGGTGATGCCGTGGGTATCGGCGTTGAAGCCGGTATAGGTCAGTTTGTCCATGTTGCCTCGAGAATTGTTGGGTGGGCCGGCCATGTCATTCGGCCCATTTGCGCAGGTAGGCGTCGATCGCGTCGACAACGGCCTGCGATTTGATGACCAGGCCGAGGTCGATCATTTCCGATCCCATAACCGAGCCACTGTAATTGGCCGGCACCGGTGCCGCGACCAGGTGGTTTTCCTCTTCGCGGAAAAAAACCGCCGCGATCACGCCGGCGAACAGGAAACGCGGACGGCTCGCAGCGCGGCGGGTAGTGTCCGGTTCGTACAGAAAGACCGGACTGCCGCTGGAACCGGGATAGACGGCAGCGTCGATCAGGAATTCGTTGCGCCCTTCGAAATTCAGCATCATCGGCGTCGCCGTCGTGCCGCGGCGCATGATCGGCATCAGATTGACCTCGTCCCAGACGCCGCTCGGATAACCGACGAACAGGACTTCCTCAAGCGCGTCGAGTGCGTTCCAGCCCTGCGCGTCCGGCACGAGCTTGCTGTCGATGGCATGGTAGTAAAGCTCGACGCCCTGATCGCGCGCAGCGGCTTCGAGCGGGCGCATCGGAATCACCGCGAGATCGACCTCGGGGTCGGGGTGCATGAACCACGCCGCGGTGAAGTCGTCGATATTGAGCTGGAAGCGCTGCCCCAGAAGGGGCTGGCCATTGTGCCCCTGGGTGAAAACCAGGCCGCCGCGCTTGACCCCCTCGACGACGTGCCGGTTGGTGACGACGAAACTATGGATACCGCGCGGGTGCGCATGGCTCACCACGAAGGCGGTGCCCGAGCCCTCGCTGTCGTCGTCGAGCACGGTGTCGACGCGGACGGTGTTGAACAGGAGTTTTTTGGTGAGCGAGTTGACGT
>JBEQCD010000130.1:0-3956 GCA_041639515.1 Hydrogenophilales bacterium
TCGAGCCGGTCACGGTCGAGCGCATAGGCCTGCGGAAGGCCAAAAAGCTCGAAGTGGGTTTGGGTGAAATCCATTTTCAGGGGTCAGGGTTGAGGGATCAGGGGCTTTGTCTCTACGCCTTGCTTAAATGGTGCGGCCGAAAGGCCGCACAAAAAACCCTGACCCCTGACCCCTACGATTCAGACGTTGAACGACTCGCCGCACCCGCACTCGTTCTTCACGTTCGGGTTGTTGAACTTGAAGCCTTCGTTCAGGCCTTCGCGCGCATAGTCGAGTTCGGTGCCGTCGATGTACGGCAGGCTTTTGGGATCGACCCAGACCTTGACGCCAAAACTTTCGAATTCTTCGTCGCCTTCGGGCACTTCATCGGCAAACTCGAGCTTGTAGGCCATGCCCGAGCAGCCGGTGGTGCGCACGCCCAATCGGATGCCGATGCCCTTGCCCCGCTTGGCCAGAAAATTGGCGACGTGCGTGGCAGCGCGTTCAGACAGGGTGACAGCCATGGCTTACTCCAGGCCCTTCTTCTGCTTGTAGTCGGCAACCGCAGCCTTGATCGCGTCTTCGGCCAGGATGGAGCAATGGATTTTCACCGGTGGCAGCGCGAGTTCTTCTGCAATCGCCGTGTTCTTGATTTCCATTGCCTGATCGAGCGTCTTGCCCTTGACCCATTCGGTCACGAGCGAGGACGAGGCAATCGCCGAACCGCAGCCGTAGGTCTTGAACTTGGCGTCTTCAATGCGCCCATCCGCGCCGACCTTGATTTGCAGCTTCATCACGTCGCCGCAGGCCGGCGCGCCGACCATGCCGGTGCCGACACCGTCGTCGGCCTTGTCGAAGGAACCGACGTTGCGGGGATTTTCGTAGTGGTCGAGAAGTTTGTCGCTGTAAGACATTTTGGTGCTCCTTTCAGTCGCTATAGGGGTCGGGGGTCAGGATTCGGGGATCAGGGGTGGTGCTTCGCGCTTTATCGCGCGGCAGCGCCGCGCTTCTGCCCCCTGAATCCCGATCCCTGAATCCTGCCTTTTAGTGTGCCGCCCACTGCACGGTATTGAGATCGATGCCTTCCTTGAACATCTCCCACAGCGGCGAGAGTTCGCGGAGTTTGCCGATTTTTTCGTGCAAGAGTTTGATCGCGTAATCGACTTCCTGTTCCGTCGTGAACCGGCCGATCGAGAAGCGGATCGAGCTGTGCGCGAGCTCGTCGGAACGGCCCAGCGCGCGCAATACGTAAGATGGCTCCAGGCTCGCCGAGGTACACGCCGAGCCGCTTGACACGGCCAGATCCTTGATCGCCATGATGAGCGATTCGCCTTCGACAAAGTTGAAACTGACGTTGAGGTTGTGCGGCACGCGGCGTTCCACGTCACCATTCAGGTGCACTTCCTCGATGTCCTTGAGGCCGTTGTAGAGACGGTCGCGCAGCATGCGGATACGCTCGTTCTCGGTCGCCATTTCTTCGCGGGCGATGCGGAAGGCCTCGCCCATGCCGACGATCTGGTGGGTGGCCAGTGTGCCGGAACGCATGCCGCGCTCGTGGCCACCGCCGTGCATCTGGGCTTCGAGGCGGATACGCGGCTTGCGCTGCACATACAGCGCGCCAATGCCCTTGGGGCCATAGGTTTTGTGCGCAGAGAACGACATCAGGTCGACCGGCAGGGTTTTCAGGTTGATCGGCATCTTGCCGGTGGCCTGGGCCGCGTCGACATGAAAAATCACGCCTTTTTCGCGGCAGAGCTTGCCGATGGCTTCAATGTCCTGGATCACGCCGATTTCGTTGTTCACGGCCATCACCGACACCAGCACGGTGTCGGGACGCATGGCTGCACGCAGCACCTCCAGGTCGACCAGACCGTTTTCCATCACCGGCAGATAGGTGGCCTCGAAACCCTGGCGTTCCATCTCGCGCACGGTGTCGAGCACGGCCTTGTGTTCGGTCATCACGGTAATGATGTGCTTGCCCTTGGTGCCGGCGTAGAAATTGGCCGCGCCCTTGATGGCAAGGTTGTTCGATTCGGTAGCGCCCGAGGTGAAGACGATTTCCTTGGGGTCGGCCCCTACCAGCAGGGCGACCTGCTCACGCGCTTCTTCCACCGCCTTTTCGGCCGTCCAGCCGAAGGGGTGCGAGCGTGAGGCGGGATTGCCGAAATCCTCGACCAGATAGGGAATCATTTTTTCTGCAACGCGCGGATCGACCGGCGTCGTGGCGGAGTAATCGAAGTAGATCGTTTTCATCGTATTGCCCTTGTTTCCTTCAGTACGTTCAGGCGGCCAGCGTCATCTTGGATGAGCGCCGGTCCTGCAGAATCTTGTCCTTGCATTCATCCTGCCTGGCTACCAGGGAAGCCAGCGTGACGTTATCCAGGTAGTCGTAGATATGGGCGTTGAGGCCCACCCACAAGTCATGCGTCAGGCAGCGGTGCTCGTCGTGGCAGTTTTCCTTGCCGCCGCACTGGGTGGCATCGATGGGCTCGTCCACGGCGCGGATGATGTCGGCCACGCTCACCTCGGCCAGGGGCTTGGCGAGGAAGTAACCTCCGCCCGGGCCGCGCACGCTTTCCACCAGTTCATGGCGGCGCAGGCGGCTGAACAGCTGTTCCAGATACGAGAGGGAAATGTCCTGGCGTTCGCTGATGCCGGCCAGCGTCACCGGGTGCTTTCCACCGCGCAGCGCCAGATCCAGCATGGCGGTTACAGCGAAGCGCCCCTTGGTGGTCAGTCTCATGGCTTGATCTCCTGAATGGTGCCCGGCTCAATTCCGAGCATTTCAGTCAAGTATTCCTTATTCCCACTGTTTTAGTCAACAATTTTATTCAGGTAATTCGGGTCGAAATCGTCCGGTTTGTCCTGCCCCGCCGGCAGTTCCGCACCCAGCTTCTGAAGATGGGCCAGGATCATGTCGAGACGCTTGTCCGTGTGGGCGGAGTGGTCGATCAGGCCGTGGATGGCTTTGACGACCGGGTCATTCATGTCAGCCGAAATCGCGTAGGCCGAAAACCCCAGCTTTTCCGCCTGCGCCTTGCGGGCCTGCTCGGCGCTGCTGTCGAGGATGCGCGCCGGAATGCCGACGGCTGTGGCCCCGTCGGGCACGTCCTTGACCACGACGGCATTGGAGCCGACACGGGCATTGGCACCGATGGTGATCGGGCCGAGGATCTTGGCCCCTGCCCCCACCACCACGCCCGGGCGCAAGGTGGGATGGCGCTTGCCCTTGTTCCACGACGTGCCGCCCAGGGTCACGCCGTGATAGAGCGTGCAGTCGTCCCCGATTTCTGCGGTTTCTCCCACGACCACGCCCATGCCATGGTCGATGAAGACGCGGCGGCCGATCGTCGCGCCCGGGTGGATTTCAATGCCGGTGAGCCAGCGCGCGATGTGCGAGGTAAAACGCGCCAGCCACTTCCAGCCGCGCCGCCACAGGCCGTGCGCCAGACGGTGGATGAGGATGGCGTGGAAGCCCGGATAGGTGGTCACCACCTCGAAACGCGAGCGCGCGGCCGGGTCCCGGTCGAACACGACGGCGATATCTTCCTTGATTTGGCTGAATAGACTCATGACCGCAGGATGCTTATTCCGAGTAATTTGGTCAACTATTGGACGATCGAGTTCCGCCGGCTTTCGCTTCCTGTGCGGCCGTGAGGATGCCGCGCAGGATATTCACCTCTTCCCGCGACAGCCGGGTGCGCGAAAACAGCCGGCGCAGTTTCAGCATCAGTTTTCCCGGTGAGCCGGGATTCAAAAATTCCAGATCAGCAAGCGCCGTTTCCAGATGGCCGTAAAACCGCTCGATCTCGCCGCCGCTGGCCGCATCGAGTTCCATGTCGGGCCAGCCTGGCTGGTCCAGCCACACGCGACGGACTTCGTAACTCAGCACCTGCACTGCTGCCGCAAGGTTGAGCGAGCTGTACTGCGGGTTGGCCGCAATCGTCACCAGGCCCTGGCACAGACTCAGTTCCTCG
>JBEQCD010000131.1:0-3907 GCA_041639515.1 Hydrogenophilales bacterium
GAGCGGCCGCTGCCCGACAGTTTGATGTGGTAGGTCTCGCCGTGCAGGGTGATCTTGAATTCGTCGGCGGCGTAGCGTGGCGCGTTGTCCTGCGTGACTTCGCTCGGCTGTGGCAGCAGTGGCTCGGGCTTGAGGCTGCCGGCGGCGCGCTCCTGCAGCCAGGTTTTGCCGATTTCGGGAAACATGGCGTAGGTCAGCACGTCTTCGTCGGACTTGGCGAGACCCTCGATTTCGAGACGCAGCTTGTCTAGTTCGTCGCCCAGCAGGTCGGCGGGGCGGCAGGTGGTGACTTCCAGGTCGCCGATGGCCATCTTGCGCACTTCTTCGTTGACGTGTCCCGGCGCGCGGCCGTAGCGACCCTGCAGGTAAAGCTTCACTTCGTTGGTCACCGATTTGTAGCGCGTGCCGGTCATGACGTTGAGCGCGGCCTGGGTGCCGACGATCTGCGAGGTGGGGGTGACCAGCGGCGGATAGCCGAGGTCTTCGCGCACACGCGGAATTTCCTCGAGCACGGCGTCCATCTGGTCAAGCGCGCCTTGTTCCTTGAGCTGGTTGGCCAGGTTGGAAATCATGCCACCCGGCACCTGGTTGATCAGCACGCGGGTGTCGGTGCCGGTGAAGGCCGATTCATATTGCCAATACTTCTTGCGCGTTTCCTTGAAGTAGGCCGAGATTTCCTCGATCAGCGGCAGTGAAAGGCCGGTGTCGTATTCGGTGCCAGCCAAGGCAGCGACCAGGCTCTGCGTGGTGGGATGGCTGGCGCCTTCGGCAAACGCGCCGACGCAGGTGTCGATGATGGTGGCCCCGGCTTCCACTGCCTTCAGGTGCGTCATGTGCGCAAGGCCCGAGGTGGCGTGGCTGTGGGTGTGGATGGGCAGATTCGTCGCGGCACGTATGGCGCCAACCAGTTCGAACGCGGTATAGGGCGTGAGCAGGCCCGCCATGTCCTTGATCGCGATGGTGTCGCAGCCCATCCCGGCCAGGCCTTGGGCGAGTTCGACGAAATGCGGGATGTCGTGTACCGGGCTGGTGGTGTAGCAGACGGTGCCCTCGGCATGCTTGCCTGCTTCCTTGACCGCTTTGATTGAAACCTGAAGATTACGCAGGTCGTTCATCGCATCGAAAATGCGGAATACGTCGACGCCGTTGTCAGCCGATTTTTGCACGAAGGCGCGCACCACGTCGTCGGAATAATTGCGGTATCCGAGCAGGTTTTGCCCGCGCAACAGCATCTGGATGCGTGTGTTGGGCAGCGCGCGCCGCAATTTGCGCAAACGCTCCCAGGGGTCTTCGCGCAGAAAACGCACGCAGGCGTCGAAGGTGGCGCCGCCCCAGGCTTCCAGCGACCAGAAGCCGATCTGGTCGAGCTTGCTGCAGATCGGCAGCATGTCTTCGGTGCGCATGCGGGTGGCGATGAGCGACTGGTGGCCGTCGCGTAGAACCAGATCGGTGATGTGTACTTTTGCCATGGTTTACAAGCCCTGATGAGCAGCGATGGCGGCGGCGATGGCGGCGGCCATCACTTCCGGTGGTTTCTTTTCGGTGTATTGCGTGAGTTCCGGGTGGTCGTCGACAAAACTGGTGTTGAAGCGACCGCTCTTGAACTCGGGATTCTTTAAAATTTCCTTGTAGTACGGAATGGTTGTTTTCACGCCATACACCAGCATGTCGGACAGTGCGCGGCTGCCGCGCGCGATGGTCGATTCCCAAGTCAGGTTCCACACCGTGAGCTTGGCGCACATCGAATCGAAATAGGGCGGGATCACATAATCGGTGTAGATCGCGGCGTCCACCCGCACGCCGGGGCCGCCTGGCGAGTAGTAGCGCGTGATGCGGCCGAGGCTCGGAAGAAATTCGTTTTTGGGGTCTTCGGCGTTGATGCGGAATTCGATGGCAAAGCCGCGGTGGCTGATTTCTTCCTGCTTGTATTGCAACGGCAGGCCGGAGGCGATGCGGATCTGCTCCTGCACGATATCTACGCCGGTGATGGTTTCGGTGATGGGGTGCTCGACCTGCAGGCGGGTGTTCATTTCCATGAAATAGAACTGGTTGTCCTGGTCGAGCAGGAACTCCACCGTGCCGGCATTAACGTAGCCGACCGACTTGGCGGCGCGCACCGCCAGTTTGCCGATATATTGGCGTTGCGCCTCGGTGAGTTGAGGCGAGGGCGCGATTTCGATCAGCTTCTGGTTGCGCCGCTGGATCGAGCAGTCACGCTCGAACAGGTGAATCACGTTGCCCTGGGTGTCGCCCAGAATCTGCACCTCGATGTGTTTGGGCCGTACCACGCACTTTTCGACGAAAACTTCGGGCTTGCCGAAGGCCTTGCTGGCCTCCGACACCACGCGGTCGTAGTTTTTCAGCAGTTCAGCTTCGCTGTCGCAGCGCCGAATGCCACGCCCGCCGCCGCCGTTGGTGGCCTTCAACATCACCGGGTAGCCGATCTTGTTGGCCAGCGCACGGGCCTCTTCGACGTTTTCCAGGTTGTGATCCGAGCCGGGCGTCACCGGGATGCCCGCTGCAATCATCGCGTTGCGGGCCTGGATCTTGTCGCCCATCTTGCGGATCACCTCCGGCGAGGGGCCGATGAAGCGGATGCCGCGGCGCGCGCAGATGGTCGCCAGTTCGGGATTTTCGGAGAGGAAGCCATAGCCTGGGTGTAGAGCGTCGCAACCCGAGGCCGCCGCCAGGTTGACCAGCGTGTGCGCGTTCAGATAGCCCAGAATCGGATCCTTGCCGATGTGGTAAGCCTCATCAGCCTTCTTCACATGCAGGGCATGACGGTCAGCATCAGTGTAAATCGCGACCGATTTGATCCCGAGTTCGGCGCAGGCACGAACGATGCGGACAGCGATCTCGCCCCGGTTGGCGACCAGTATTTTCTTGAGCATGGGCGATTTTGGTGTGGTTGCTGGGGATTCTTTGACAAAAAGAACGCGAAATCATATCATTGCGGGCTAATGTTGCTGGCTATGTCTACCGGGTGCGCCATGAATGAATCCCTCAAGCTTTCGCCAACCGAGGTGGATCCATGGCGCTTTTGCAAGGATGGTCAGTCGTGGGAAATCCGCTCCGAGGTAGCTGCGTTTCCCCGCCTCGCCAGTGAATTTACGCAAGGCACCTTGTTCTGTCGAGTGATTGGACGAGTCAACACGCGGGGAAGTCTGTCCCTGCAGGTGAAGGTCAGCGGCGAAGTGGGCATGACCTGCCAGCGTTGTTTGAGCGACATGCCCTACAAGGTCGATATGGCGCGCACGTTGTATCTGGCGCGAAATGAGGCTGAAATGGAGCGTCTTGACGCGCTGCCCGATAGTGATGCGATTCAGGCTGGCGAGGTCTTGAGTCTGGTCGAGCTGGTTGAAGATGAGGTGTTGTTGAGTCTGCCGGTGGCAGTGATGCACGCACCAGGTAAATGCCCTGCTTGATTGGGTGCTGTTTTTTTAAATCGATTTTTTAAAAGTAATGTTCAAGGCGCCAGATTTTGCGCGTTGATTTTCAAGGAGTAGGAAATGGCTGTTCAGCAGAATAAAAAATCCCCGTCCAAGCGCGGCATGCACCGTTCGCACGATTTCCTGACCGCACCGGCGCTGGCAGTTGAAGCGACCACGGGCGAGGCCCACCTGCGTCACCATATCAGCCCCAACGGCTTTTATCGTGGCCGCAAAGTCGTCAAGACCAAGGGCGATTGATTTATTGGCGCCATGCCGGGTTGCGCGGTGTTCAATTACACCCGCGTTTGACCTGATCGGCATGGTGCATCCTTTACAGCCCATTTTTCCGGCTGCATGAGAAACATCACAGTTGCCATTGATGTCATGGGGGGCGATCACGGCCCCCATGTCACGGTTCCGGCAGCGATCCGTTGTCTTGCGCGTCATCCTGATCTGAATGTGATTCTGGTCGGGCC
>JBEQCD010000132.1:0-3794 GCA_041639515.1 Hydrogenophilales bacterium
TTGGCGGAGACGGAGGGATTCGAACCCTCGATACAGGTTTAAGCCCGTATGCTCCCTTAGCAGGGGAG
Source organism: Hydrogenophilales bacterium (assembly GCA_041639515.1). Lineage (GTDB taxonomy): Bacteria > Pseudomonadota > Gammaproteobacteria > Burkholderiales > Thiobacillaceae > Thiobacillus. The sequence goes on from JBEQCD010000132.1 coordinate 69, forward strand.
TACCTTCAACCACTCGGCCACGTCTCCGAACCGCCGCGCATTGTAGCGGAAGCCGGCCACCGACGCCACCGTTGCGTGCAGTGCGGGCCTCAGGTTCGGGGGCGGGAAGGATGGCTGAGAATGAACCAGGCACCATAGGCCATCACCGCCGCAGTGATCGCGATGGTCCATGGTGCCATTTGGGCGTAGAGCACCATGTAGGCCATGCTCAGGACCATGCTGGTGAGCGAAAAAATCTTGGCACGCAGCGGGATGACGCGATGCTGCTTCCAGTCCTGAAGCGGCGGGCCGAAGATGCGGTGGGTGTAGAGCCAGTCGTGGAAACGCTGCGAGGACCGTGAAAAGGCCCAGAGCGCCAGCAGCATGAACGGCACGGTCGGCAGTCCAGGCAGGATCGCGCCGAGTGCACCAAGGGCGAAGAACAGCCAGGCCAGGGCGAAGTAGAGGGGCTTCATGTCAGCCCAGGATGGCCTGGCTTGGGAGGGTCAGGTGCCCGCCTTGTCGAGTTCGAACGCCGAATGCAGGGCGCGTACCGCAAGCTCCATGTACTTGTCTTCGACGACCACGGAGATCTTGATTTCGGACGTGGAAATCATCTGCAGGTTGATGTTTTCTTTGGACAGCGTTTCGAACATCTTGCGTGCCACGCCAACGTGCGAGCGCATGCCCACGCCGACGATGGAAACCTTGGCGATCTTGTCGTCGCCGGTGACTTCGCGCGCGCCGATGGCCGAAGCGGTGGTCCTGACGATGCCCAGTGCCTTGGCGAAATCGTTGCGATGGACGGTGAAGGTGAAGTCGGTGGTGTTTTCGTGGCCGACGTTCTGCACGATCATGTCCACGTCGACGTTGGCGTCAGCCACCGGGCCGAGAATCTGGTAGGCGATGCCTGGGTGGTCGGGTACGCCGACGACGGTGATCTTGGCTTCGTCGCGGTTGAAGGCAATGCCGGAGATGACGGGTTGTTCCATGTGATCGTTTTCCTCGAACGTGATGAGGGTGCCGTCCCCTTCGTCCTGAAAGCTGGACAGCACGCGCAGTTTGACCTGGTATTTGCCGGCGAACTCCACCGAGCGGATTTGCAGCACCTTGGAGCCGAGGCTCGCCATTTCGAGCATTTCCTCGAAGGTGATCGTCTTGAGGCGTTTGGCTTCCGGCACAACCCGGGGGTCGGTGGTGTAGACGCCGTCGACGTCGGTGTAGATCTGGCATTCGTCGGCCTTGAGTGCTGTGGCCAGCGCTACGCCGGTGGTGTCCGAACCGCCCCGGCCGAGGGTGGTGATGTTGCCGTCGGCGTCCACGCCCTGGAAGCCGGCGACCACGACCACGTGGCCGGAATCCAGGTCGCGCCGCATGTTGGCTTCGTCGATGCTGAGGATGCGCGCCTTGGTGAACGCGTTGTCGGTGAGGATTTTCACCTGGCTGCCGGTGTAGCTCTTCGCCTTCAGGCCCAGATCCTTCAGTGCCATCGCCAGCAGCGCGATAGTGACTTGTTCGCCGGTGGAGACCAGCATGTCGAGCTCGCGGGGGTCGGGCGTGGCCTGGATGTCCCTGGCCAGCGCGATCAGGCGGTTGGTTTCGCCGGACATGGCGGACAGCACGACGACGACCTGATGACCAAGCATCTTGAACTTGGCGACGCGTTCCGCGACGGCGCGAATGCGTTCGACGTTGGCGACCGAGGTGCCGCCGTATTTTTGTACGATGAGTGCCATGTTGGGGGCCAGGAACGAGGGGCTAGGGACAGAAACCCGGCATTTTAAGGGATTAGCGCTCGAAAAGCGCGATCGATTCGACGTGCGCGGTGTGGGGGAACATGTTTGCCACGCCGGCTGCCTTGAGTGTGTAGCCCTTGACGTGGACCAGCACCTCGGCGTCGCGCGCAAGCGTGGCGGGGTCGCACGACACGTAGACGATGCGGTGCGGCCCGCCGGCGGCGGGCAGGGCTTTCACCACCTCGATGGCACCGGAACGCGGCGGGTCAATCAGGAGTTTGTCGAACGCACCCAGGGCGGCGAATTTTTCGGGACTTATCTCGAACAGGTTGTCGACTTCAAACCGGGTGGTGCCCAGCCCGTTGCGCAAGGCGTTTTCCCGTGCCCGTGCAACCAGTTCCTCGCTGCCCTCGATACCGATCACGCTGGCACCGCTGCGGGCTATCGGCAGGGTGAAGTTGCCCAGGCCGCAGAACAGGTCGGCGATCCGCTCGCCGGGCCGGGGCGCGAGCAGGCGCATGGCGCGGCTGACCAGGGCGCGGTTGATGCCGGTATTGACCTGGGTGAACTCCGTCGGCTTGAACGGCATGACGAGACCGAATTCGGGCAGGCTGTAGCTGAGTTCCGGCGCAACGAGCGGCCAGAACGGACGCGCAGTGTCCGGTCCCTTGCGTTGCTCCCATATCTGGATGCCGTGCCGTTCGGCAAAGGCCTGCACGATCGGGGCATCGGCATCGCTCCAGGGGTCGAGCAGGCGAAACACCAGCACCGTGATCTTCTCGCCCACGGCAATTTCGATCTGCGGGATGCGATCCGCATTCGACAGCTGTCCGATCAGTTCGCGCAGGGGTTGAATCAGGGCCGATACATCGGCGGTGAGCACCTCGCAGCTCGCCATGTCGGCGATGAAGCTCGAGCGTTTTTCGCGAAACCCCACCAGGCCACCGCCTTTCTTGTCGACCCAGCGCGCAGACAGGCGTGCGCGGGTGCGGTAGCGCCAGCTCGGGCCATGCAGCGCGGACAGGATGATGTCCGGCTTCACCTTGCCGATGCGCGCGAGGTTCTCTTCCAGCACGCGCTGCTTGGCGGCGACCTGCGCCGACGCTTCCAGGTGCTGCATCGAGCAGCCGCCGCACCGGCCGAAATACCGGCATTTCGGCTCGGTGCGCTGGGCGCTGGCCTTGAGGATGGCGATCGCGTTGGCCGAGTTGTACTTGGCATGCTTGCGATAAATGGAAATTTCCGCGCGTTCCCCGGCCAGCGCGCCGTCGACGAATGTGACCTTGCTGTCGATGCGTGCCACGCCGTGTCCCTCGTGATCGAGGGACAGAATGTCGACAACCGGATTCATTTCCAGGCAGCCAGAAATTCTTGCCAGTGCGGCGTGGCGCTGGCTTCGACGGTGCTGCGCGCAAGTGCCACTTCCTGGGCGTAGGCCGAATCGCTCAGCGTGCCGCGCATTTTCTGGAAACGCAGGTAGACCAGCCAGGTGTTCATCACGTCAGTCTCGCAGTAGTTGCGGATGGCGTCGATTTCGCCGGCCTGCCAGGCCTCCAGCACCTTCGAGCCGTCCATGCCCAGCTTGCCGGGAAAGCCGCACAGCTTGGCCATGTCGTCGAGCGGCGCGTTGGCGCGCGGCTGGTACATCGCGAGCACGTCCATCAGGTCGAGATGGCGTGTGTGGTAGCGGCCCAGATAGCTGTTCCACTTGAAATCCTTGTCGTCGTCACCCCAGTCCCAGTAGCGCGCGGCGGCAATGCCGTGGATGAGGGCGCGGTAATGCAGCACCGGCAGGTCGAAGCCGCCGCCGTTCCAGGAGACGAGTTGCGGGGTATAGCGCTCGATGCCATCAAAAAAACGCTGGATCAGTTCGGCTTCGCTGCTGTCGCGCTCGCCCAGCGACCAGACCTTGAGCTGGTCGCCGCTCCTCAGCGTGCAGGAAATCGCGACCACGCGATGCAGGTGATGCGGCATGAAATCGCTGCCGGTCTTCTGGCGGCGGGCCAGCAGG
>JBEQCD010000133.1:0-3778 GCA_041639515.1 Hydrogenophilales bacterium
CCCTCAGCACGGCCATCGTGGCCGCTTATTACGGTTTTCTGAACATGAAGGTGCGGGCCAATCCGACCTACACCATTCATGGCGTCAATGCCCTGGCGCGCAGCCTGTGGGTTGAGCACATCATGAACAACACGGGCAAGGATGTGATGGCGGTACAAACCCTGCGCAACTTCATCATGGGTTCCTCGCTGATGGCGTCGACCGCCGCGCTGCTCATCATCGGCACGCTCACGCTGTCGGGCCAGGCGCAGAACATCTCGCAAAGCTGGCATGTGTTGAGCGGGCATGGCTCCTACGCCACCGAGCTGTGGATCATCAAGGTGATGTTCCTGCTGTTCGACTTCATCGTGGCGTTTTTCGCCTTCGCCATGTCGGTGCGGCTGGCCAACCATGTCGTATTCATGGTCAACGTGCCGGACCACGATGCACACCACAACCTGTCGCCCCAGGCGGTCGCGCGGCGATTGCAACGCTCAGGCAACATGTTCGCCATTGGCATGCGCGCGTTCTTCTTCGCCGTGCCGCTGGTGTTCTGGCTGTTTGGCCCGGGCTTTCTGCTGGTGTCGTCGATTGGCCTGGTCGTCGCGCTATATCACCTCGACCGCAGCGAGCCGGAAGATGTACTCATCGCCCGCGCCCGGCTTGGCGCAACAGCGCCGACTTCGGTCGCGTCAATCAGATAGGTGGAACGGATCGCCGCCGGGCCGAAGCGCAGGCGGGACAACTGGCCAGAAACAGGGGGGTTGATGATCGCCCGGCGCGCGTTAAGCTGACCGTCCGGAGGCTGGCGGTCTGCTAGACGTCCAGTTTGGCAAGCTGTTTCAGTTGTTTCATCGACTCAATCAGCACGTTGGACGCCTGCGAAAACGAACCGGACAAGCCCAGCATGGTGCGCGCTTCGGCTTCGTTTCCGGCATCGATGCATTGCACGACCTTGCCGGCTTCGTCGTGAAAGCGGACGTGCTTTTCATAGCAGTCGCGGTAACAGTCGAGATGGCCGTAGCGTTCCAGCGCCGTGCCGTTGAGCCAGGCGCCGAGCGTACAACAGCGGTGATCGGGAGCATCCCGTACGTCCTGACGCCTTCTTTCGTCGATGGCACTGCGCAGTCGCACTTTCCATTCCAGATGATGCATCAGGGCTGCGGAAAATTTCATGGTTCTATCCTGTCGTAAAGGTTGCGGGCTCAAATGGTACAGACGACATCCATCCCTGAGCAGCCATTCTTTATTGCCGTCCGCATGCGCTTCTTGATGCGTGCGGCCAGCTGACCGCGCGTACTTGCGGACCAGACAGCAGTGCGCGAGGCGGCTTCACCGCATCGCAAGCGGGCATATACACTGTATTGATATCCGTCCTGCCATAGTGGCCGCATGAAACCGACGAATACCCATACCCTGCCTGCGCCGACTGCCCTGCCGACCTGCCGTTCCGGGACGCCCTGCCGGCGCCTCTGGAACTACGCAGGCGCGGTGCTGGCCTGCCTGGTCGCTGGCGGCATCGCCAGACTGATGGTGCAATGGGTGGACCCAGCCAACATCGTCATGCTGTTTCTGCTGGCAGTGTTTCTGGTGGCCTGGCTGCTGGGGCGCGGGCCGGCGCTGCTGGCGGCATTTCTGGCGGTAGCGCTGTTCGATTTCTTTTTCATCCAGCCGCATTTCTCCTTCGCGGTGGCCGATGCCCAGCATCTGATCACCTTCGCGGTGATGCTAGCGGTGGCGCTCGTCACCGGCCAGCTTGCCGCGGTGGCGCGCGAGCGCCTGCGCTACATGGAAATGGTTCAGGAAACCCGCATGCAGGCCGAGGCGGAACGGCTGCGCCATTCGATCCTGGCCAGCCTGTCGCACGATCTGCGCACGCCGCTCGCAGCGCTGGTGGGCCTGGCCGACACGCTCGCGCTGGCCCAGCCTCCGCTGCCGCCGCCGCACGACGAGACGGCGCGCGCGCTGCGCGACCAGTCCAAGTCGCTGGCCGAGATGGTGAACAACCTGCTGGAACTGGCGCGGCTGACGCAGGGCAGGCAGCCGCTCAATCGGGAATGGCAGCCACTGGAGGAAATCGTCGGCGCCGCGATCCAGCGGCTGGGGCCGGTGCTGAAAACGCATCCGCTGTCGATTGCGCTCGCGCCCGATCTGCCGCTGCTGGAATTCGACGCCGTGCTGCTGGAACGTGTGCTCGGCAACCTGCTGGACAACGCCGCCAAACACACGCCGCCCGGCACTCCGATCGTGATCGAGGCGCGCGTGCGCGGCGAGGTGGCCGAGGTGAGCGTAGGCGACAGCGGCCCGGGATTTTCACCCGAGGCGACATCTGGCGCGGCAGCGCACAACGGTCTGGGACTGTCGATCTGCCAGGCCATCGTCGCCGCGCACGGCGGGAAGTTGCGGGTCGAAAACGGGCCAGACGGCGGCGCCCGCGTCACGTTCACCTTGCCGCTGGGCACGCCGCCGCTGATCGGCGAGGAAGCCGAGGCCGCATGACCCGGGTGCTCATCGTCGAGGACGATCCGCAAATTCGCCGCTTCCTGCGGCTGGCGCTGGAAAGCGAAGGCTGCACGGTGCAGGAAGCCGGCCGGCTCGACGTCGGCGTGGCGGCGTCGCGCCTCGGCCCCGATCTGGTGCTGCTCGACCTGGGCCTGCCGGATGGCGACGGCCTCGATTTCATCGCCCCGTTCCGGGCGCGCTCGAAAGCGCCGGTCATCGTGCTGTCGGCACGCGGGCAAGAGCCGGACAAGGTGGCCGCGCTCGATGCCGGCGCCGACGATTATCTGGTCAAGCCTTTCGGCATGGCGGAGCTGCTGGCCCGGGTGCGCGCCCAGCTGCGGCGCCGGGCCGGCGCGGGCGGGGCGGAAGCGCCAGAATTCCGCTTCGGCGATGTCGTGGTCGATCTCGACCGGCGCTCGGTCAGCCGGGCGGGCGACCCGGTGCATCTGACGCCGATCGAATACCGCCTGCTGACTTTTCTGATCGCCCACGCCGGCCGGGTACTCACCCACCGCCAGATTCTGCGCGAGGTGTGGGGGCCGGGCCACAGCGAAGGCGGCCACACGCTGCGGGTATACGTGGGCCGGCTGCGCCACAAGCTGGAGGCCGATCCCGCCCGGCCGCAGCATCTGCTGACCGAAACCGGCGTCGGCTACCGCATGGAAATCTGAGCCGGGACGGGTCGAATCGCCCTGCGCGCGTTTACACCGTTTTTATACGCACCCTGCCAGCATGACGACTCCTGACTGACTGGATCGCACCATGACTTCGACTCCCGGCAACACCCGCCTGCCCGTCCTGACCCTGGCCGCCCTCGGCGTGGTGTACGGCGACATCGGCACCAGCCCGCTGTATGCCATCAAGGAAGTGTTCGGCGGGACGCACCATCCGGTGCCCATCACGCCGGACAACATCCTCGGCATCCTGTCGCTGGTTTTCTGGACGCTGGTGCTGGTGGTGTCGGTGAAATACGCCGCCTTCATCATGCGCGCCAACAACAACGGCGAGGGCGGCATCATGGCGCTGATCGCACTGGTGCAACGCAACACGCACAACGCGCGGCAGGCGCGCGCGCTGGTGCTGCTGGGGCTGTTCGGCGCGGCGCTGTTCTACGGCGACGGCATCATCACGCCGGCCATCTCGGTGCTGTCCGCCATCGAAGGACTGGAGGTGGCGACGCCCGCCTTCAAGCCCTGGGTGATTCCGCTTACCCTCGGCATCCTGTTCGGCCTGTTCTGGGTGCAGCGCCACGGCACCGGCCGGGTGGGCAGCCTGTTCGGCCCCATCACCACGCTCT
>JBEQCD010000134.1:0-3669 GCA_041639515.1 Hydrogenophilales bacterium
TGCAGACGCTCGGCCGCGCGCGCGACGAGCGCCAGCCCGATACCGGTTCCGGTGGCTTCATCATCATTGGGCAGCCGGTGGAATATCTCGAAAATGCGGTCGTGGTAACGCATGTCAAAGCCCACGCCATTATCCGAGACGGCGAAACGGTAGCCCCGGCCCTGACGCCGGCCTGCAATGCGAATGTGCGGCGGTGAGGCGCGGCGCGAAAACTTCAGCGCATTGGACAGGTAGTTGCGCAGGATCTGGCTCAGCCCATCGCGGTCGGTTTCCAGCATGCCCGGCTCCACGTCCTGCTCCAGGTCCACCCCCGACCGCAACTGGGGCTCGAATTCCGTCAGCAGGCGACGCACCACTTCCTGCACCTGGACCGGGACCAGATTCATCTCACGCACCTGCACACGCGAGTAGGCGAGGATATCCTCGATCATGCGATCCATGCGCCCGCAGGCCTGGCGGATCAGATCGACATATTCGCGCGCCTCATCCGGCATCGCATCCCGATAATCCCCGGCCAGCAGCCGACTGTAGCCCTCGATCCCGCGCAGGGGGGCCTTGAGGTCGTGAGACACCGAATAGGCAAAGGATTCAAGGTTGCGGTTTGCCATTTCCAGCGCCTGGGTGCGCGCACGCACGCGCGCCTCGAGTTCGTTGTTCAGGGTTTCGATCTCGCGCTGGATCGCCTTCTGGGCGGTGAGGTCGCGCAACACCACCGAAAAATATTCCAGCTGTCCCTGACCATCCCGATGCGCCAGCGCCACCACCGACACCGGCAAGGCCATGGGCGTGCCCTCGCGCAGCATGGCCTCGCCCGTCCAGCGCCCGGCGTTGAGCAGGGCAGGCCGGATTTCCGTGTCCAGCAGATACGTGGTGTGTTCGCCGAGGAAATCGCGACTGCGATAGCTGCTGATGTCGGCGTGTGCCGACAGGCCCAGCAGCCGTCGGCCGGCCGGGTTCATCTGGATGAGATAGCCATCCGGGGCCATGATGGCCACCATGTCGGGCGTGGCGTCAATGATGCGTTCGAGCCGTTCGTGCGCTGCCTCCACCCGCTGGTAGCGGGCCTGCGACATGGCCATGGCGGCAAAGTCCCCCATCGAACCGGCGAAGGCGATGTCCTCGTCGCGCCAGGTACGTGGATCCCCGATGTGCTCGTGACACACCACGCCCACCACCTCGCCGTCGAGCCAGATCGGCGCATCGAGCAGGGATGCGATACGCATCGGCATCAGATAGGGTTCGGCCATTTCCGCAGTGCGCGCATCGGTCAGTGCGTCGCTCGCGGCCAGCGCCCGGTTGTCGGCCAGGGCGGCAAAATAGGCCGGGAAGCGGTAGGCATCGAGTGACGCCCCGGGCTCGACCAGACCGTGACGGCTGTCGTACTGGCACAGACAGTCGAGCGCCTGGCCACCGGTCCGCAAACGCCATATGCCGACCCGGCCCACGCCGAGGAAACGGGCGGCCACCTCGACCACGCGCCCCATCTGCCGCTGGAACTGGCCAGACTGCCAGTCCGGGCTGGCCGCAATGTCGCGGATTGCGCGGTTGTAATCATGCAGCCCGGCGTAGCCGGTGAGGCGTCCCATCGCACCGCTCCCTGATGCGTTATATGGGACAATTTAACCATATCCCGCGCACGATTCGCCTGTCGGCACGGGGCGGACTACACTTGAGGAGCGCTTTCTGGCGTGTGTTTCGCGACCCCCCTGAAGACTTCTCCTGCCACACCGATCCGCCTCTGTCCCTAGCCTGTGTCCCTCGAACCCCCGCTTGCTGCCCCTACGGGACGCCCCACCACCTGAACCATGCTTACCGCAACTGCCCTGTCTGATTTCCAGTCGGCCCTGGGAGAAACCCGCGTTTTCGCCGATGCGGACACGCGCGCGCTCTATGCCAGCGACGAAACCCCGCGTTCGGTCACTCCGGATGCCGTGCTGTTCCCCGCCTCGCATGAGGACGCAGCCGCCCTCGCACGCATTGCCCATAGTCACGGTATTGCGCTGACACCGCGCGGTGCGGGTTCGGGGAATGTCGGTGGAGCACTGCCGGCCCCCGGCAGCGTGGTCGTCAGCTTTGAATGCATGCGCCGCGTGATCGAATTCGAACCAGACAATCGGCTGATCGTGGTTGAACCCGGCGTGATCACCGAAGACATCGACCGGCTGGCCCGCAGCGCCGGTCTGTTCTATCCCCCCGACCCCGGCAGCGGCGCATACAGCCGCATTGGCGGCAATCTCGCGATGAACGCGGCGGGTCCGCGCGCCGTGAAATACGGCGTCACCCGCGACTGGGTGCTGGGCCTGCGTGCCGTCACCGGCGACGGGACAGAAATCCGTACCGGCTGCCGCACCACCAAGGGCGTCACCGGGCTTGACCTCACGCGCCTGCTGGTGGGTTCGGAAGGCACGCTTGCGCTCATCACCGAGGCCACGCTCAAGCTCGCACCCGCCCCGGAAGCCATCGCCACCCTGCGACTCTGCTACGACAGTGCTGCACATGCGCTCGACGCCGTCAGCCGCGTCATGCGCCAGTCGGTCGTGCCATGCGCCCTGGAGTTCATGGACGAACGCGCCATCGACGCCATTCGCCCCACTGGCGCGGCAGATGATCTGGCGTCCGGCACGCGCGCGCTGCTGATGGTGGAAGCCGACGGCAGCGCAGCGGATGTGCCGCGTCAGATCGATGCCCTCCGTCACGCCCTGGAAGGCCCGGGCCTGCTCGAAGCCAGAAGCGGCTTTGCCCGTGATGAAATCGCCCGCCTGTGGGCGGCACGTAAATCCCTGTCGCACGCCGTGAAGCGCATCGCCCCCCTCAAGATCAACGAGGACGTGGTCGTGCCGGTTTCGCGCCTGTCCGGGTTCGTCGACTTCATCGACAGGACCGCCCAAACCCTGCGCCTGCCCATTGTGTCCTTCGGCCACGCCGGCAACGGCAACCTGCACGTCAACCTCATGGTCCACCCCGACGATCCGGACGAAATGACACGCGCACACGCCGCACTGGATGCCATCATGTCGCAGGTGCTTGAACTGGGCGGTACGCTGTCCGGCGAACACGGCATCGGCACCGAAAAGCGGCGTTTCATCCCCCGGGAAATCGATGCGCCGACCCTCGCCCTCATGCGCGCGATCAAGCAGCAATTCGACCCGCGTGGATTGCTCAATCCGGGCAAGCTTTTCCCCGACTGATTCGCGCCGGCGATTTTTTGCCGACAGGCTTTACAAGCCCCGCAGGCGTCTATAGAATGCGCGGCTTCGTTGGGGGTATAGCTCAGCTGGGAGAGCGCTTGCATGGCATGCAAGAGGTCAGCGGTTCGATCCCGCTTACCTCCACCAACTCACAAGAAAGTCCGATGCACACGCTAGGCGTCATCACCACCGTGTTGGGGTTGATTCTGAGTATCGTCGGGCTGATTGTCGGGTTCTGGAAGATGCTTCACGGTATCGCAGAGGCCGAAGTCTGGCTGGGGCTGGTACCATTGGGTTTCGTTGGCTTGCTGCTCGGCGTAACCCTGACGCAATTGTCCAGAAAGCAGTAAAGCAGCAGTTTAGACGGCCATGCCGTCGTCCGGGTCCCCATCGTCTAGAGGCCTAGGACACCGCCCTTTCACGGCGATAACCGGGGTTCGAATCCCCGTGGGGACGCCACCTTACTTCCTGTAAGGCTGGC
>JBEQCD010000135.1:0-3541 GCA_041639515.1 Hydrogenophilales bacterium
ACTATCTGGTCAAACCCTTCGCCTTCGAGGAACTTCTCGCGCGTATCCGGGCGCTCCTGCGGCGCGGTCGTGTCCAGGACGTGCTGCGCTTTGTCGTCGCCGATCTTGAGGCGGATCGGGTCACGCGCCGGGTGACGCGCGGCGGCCGGGACGTGGAACTCACCGCGCGCGAATACGAACTGCTCGACTATCTCCTGCTGCACCAGGGGCGCGTGGTTTCGCGGGAAATGCTGGCGCGCGACGTGTGGCACGAAGTAGCGCGCGCCACACCGCTGGACAATGTCATCGATGTGCATATCGCCCGGCTGCGCCGCAAGATCGACAACGGCCATGGGTACCCGCTGATTCACACCCTGCGCGGCGTCGGTTTCGTGCTTCAGGAGCAGGCGCCGTGATCGCAGCCTGGCGTCGGTTGACCTTGCGCTCCCGGCTCACCGCCGCCTTCGCGCTGGTGTTTGGCGCCATGCTCTTGGCCTATGCGCTGGCCGTCTATCTGTTGATCCGCGACCGTTTCGCCGCCGAACTCGATCACCGCCTGGATCAGGAACTGGAGATCGCCGAACGCAGCATGGTGCGCGATGCCGGTGGCCACCTGGCCTGGCGGCACATCCACGGGCCGGAACACAGTGAGGATCAGCGGTTGCGCAACGTGGCCTGGCTCGATATCTGGCACACCGATGGGACACTCGCCCTGCGCCGCCACGACGCAGCAACCGGCTCGGGGGAAACGCCCGTCCCACCGCTCGATGCAGCCTGGACGGGCCTGCGTTCTCTGGAACTTCCCGATGAAGTGCACCTGCGGCTCCTGCAGCGCCGTGTATCCATCGAGGGTGAAACGTTGCTGATGCGCGCCGCCCTGCGCGAGGATGATTTTGCACGCGGCCTCATCGTCGTGCTGTGGGTGATGGTCGGCGGCCTCCCAGTCGCCCTGCTGGGTGCGGGCGCTGGTGGCTACTGGTTGGCCGGCCGGGGACTCGCACCCATCCACCGCATGGCCGAGGAAGCCGAGGCCATCCATGCGGGGCGTCTGGATTCCCGGCTGCCCATCGACAATCCGCACGACGAACCAGGCCGGCTCGCATTCGCCTTCAACGCCCTTCTGGCCCGGCTGGAGGCGGCTTTCGGAGAGCTCAGGCGCTTCACGGCCGACGCCTCCCACGAACTACGCACCCCCCTCACCGTGATCCGCAGCGTGGGCGAGGTGGCCCTGCGCGAGCCACACTCGGAAACCGAGTACCGCGACATCATCGGCACCATGTTGGAGGAGGTGGACCGGCTGACCCTGCTGACCACGCTGTTGCTGGAACTGACCCGTGCCGAAGGCGGGCAGGCGGCGATGAAGTGCGAAGCAATCGACCTGCGCGAACTCGTCCGGGACGCGGCTGGATTCCTTGGCGTGCTGGCAGAGGAGGAACGCGTGCGCATCGATCTCGACCTGCCCGCCACCGTCGTTCCCGTCACGGGCGACTGGATGATGCTGCGCCAGGCCATCGTTAATCTGTTGGACAACGCCATCAAACACAGTCCGCCCGGTGCGACTGTCACGCTTGCCAGCCAGGCGCAGGGTGAACAGATGGAAATCAGCATCAGCGATCAGGGCGAAGGCATATCGGCGGAACATCTGCCGCATGTCTTCGACCGTTTCTACCGGGTCGATGCCGCCCGCAGCCGGCAGAACGAAACCGTTCGCAGCGGATTCGGACTGGGCCTGGCCATCGCGCGCTGGGCTGTGGAAGCACACGGCGGGCACATCGCGGCGGAAAGTACGCCGGGCAAAGGCAGCGTATTCCGAATCGCATTGCCTCGCGAAAGAACTCTCTTGCATCCAGAAGGAACCACGTCATGAAGTATCTCGTTGCGGCTATCGCAGTTGCACTCACCGCCGGTTGTGCTACACCCCCCGCCGATCCCGAAGCCTCGGTTTTCCCCAAGACCCTGCCTTTTCCCGCGGTCCGAACCATGGCCGGTGACGGCCAGCCTGGCGCTGTGGACGGTTCAGCGGCCCGTGTGAACCGGCCCCATGGTCTGTCTTACGCCAAGGAGGGCAGCCTGTTCTTCGCCGACCGGGGCAACCATCAGGTACGGGTGCTCAGGCCCGACGGCACGGTAGCTACCGTGGCGGGAACGGGCAAGGCCGGCTTTGCCGACGGCCCGGCCAAGACTGCCCAGTTCAACGAACCCATCGCCGTTGCGGTGGAACGCACCGGCGCTATCTACGTGGCCGACCGCAACAATCACCGCATCCGCAAGATCAGCCCGGACGGTACGGTCATCACGCTGGCGGGCGGCGATTCGGTCGGCTTCGTCGATGGCGACCTGAAATCGGCGCGCTTCAACCAACCCTACGGCGTCGCCCTGGATGCCGCGCAGACCACGCTCTACGTGGCGGACTACTTGAACCACGCCATCCGCCGCATTGATCTCGTGCAGGAGAAGGTGGACACGCTCGCCGGCAACGGCGCGCCCGGTTTTGCCGACGGCCAGCGCGGCACGGCGCGTTTCAACCAGCCCTACAATGTGCGCGTGGATGGCCTGGGACGCATATGGGTGCCCGACCAGTTGAATCACGCCGTGCGACGGGTAACTCCGGCAGGTGAAGTATCGACAGTTGCGGGCTCCGGCAAGGCCGGATACATCGATGGTGCCACCACCGTGGCGCAGTTCAATAATCCCACAGGTATCGCGCCGCTGCCCAATGGTGCCGCCGTGGTCGCCGACCGTAACAACAACCGTCTGCGGCTCGTGACGCCCGACGGCTCGGTCACCACCCTGGCCGGGAATGGTGAGGCTGGCTTCGCCGACGGGCCGGTAGCTAATGCCCGTTTCAATCAGCCGCTGGATGTCGATTTCGATGACAGCATGTCGCGCATTCTGGTGTCCGAGGACAAGGGCCATCGCCTGCGCGTGCTGCCCAAGGATACCGGCAAGGCAAGCGCGAAATGAGTGAAGCGAGACACCTTCTCTCGGTGCGTGGGATCACCAAGCACTACGGTGACGCTGTAACGCTGACCGGTGTGGACTTTGACCTCCATCCCGGCGAGATCCTCGGCATCATCGGCCCCAACGGCGCCGGCAAGACGACGCTGATGGAGTGCCTGGTCGGCCTGTTGGCCGCCGACGGCGGAAGCGTCAGTTTCGGCGGCATGCCAGTCCCGCCCGAGCGGCGGCGCGAGGCGATGTTCTACCTGCCTGACGGTATCGCCCCGTGGAGCGACCAGCCGGTATGGCGTGTCACCGGGCTGTTCCGCGAACTGCACGGCCTGGGCGTGGCCCGGGAGGTGATGGTCGTGCAGCGACTGGAACTTGCTCCTGTCATCGGCAAGCGCGTCGCCGAGCTATCCAAGGGCTATCGTCGGCGCCTGCTGCTGGCGTTGGCGCTGCTCACGCCGCAGCCGATCCTGATCCTCGATGAACCTTTCGACGGCTTTGACTTGCGCCAGACCCTGCACGTCATGGACTTGCTGCGGGAAGTGGCGGCCGAGCGGGCACTGATCCTGTCGATTCATCAACTGAAGGATGCCGAGCGCATCTGCGACCGCCT
>JBEQCD010000136.1:0-3403 GCA_041639515.1 Hydrogenophilales bacterium
ACCAACCGCTCCACCCAGCACTGGCTGGTGCTGCTGTCGCAAACCGACCCGGACGGGCAGGAGGCGGTGGTGCTCACCGCCACCGCCGTGACGGCGCTGCGGCGCAGCACCTGGAGTGCCGTCGATGCCGTCATGCCCGCGGTGTCGGCACCCGAGACTATGGCGCGTGGCAGTTTGAATCGGCCGGTCGCCTGGCTGCAGCGCTACGACATCCGGCCGTGTGCCGGCAGCCTTCCCGAACAGTGGGACGGCAGCGAAGCCGACAGCCTGACCCAGCTCTGGATGCGTGACGATCCGCCGCGCCCGCTGGACTTCTGCAGCCTGCTGGCGCTGGCCGATGTGTTTCCTCCGCGCGTCTGGCGCCGCCGCGCCCGCATGACGCCGGTGGGCACGGTGTCCATGACGGTGTACTTTCATGCCGGCACCGACGAAATCGCCGCCACCGGCTGTGGTTACCTGCTGGGCCAGGCGCGGGCACAATCCTTCTTCAACGGTTTTTTCGACCAGAGCGCCGAACTCTGGAACCAGGCCGGTCAGCTGCTGGCCACCTCGCATCAGATTGTCTATTTCAAGGAATGAACCCCATGTCCGACATCCTCGTCCACACCGAAGACGGTGTAGCCACCCTCAGCTTCAACCGCTTGGAGCGCAAGAACTCCATCACTTCGGCCATGTATGCCGCGATGGCCGATGCCGTCGAGCAGGCAGCGGCCGACGCGACTGTGCGTGTGCTGGTGATCCAGGGCCATGAGACGGTGTTCAGTGCCGGCAATGACATTGGCGACTTCCTGAACCAGCCGCCTGCCACCGCAGATGCCCCGGTGTTCCGTTTCCTGCGCGGCATTGCCAGCTTCCCCAAGCCGGTGATCGCGGCCGTCAGCGGTCCGGCGGTCGGCATCGGCACCACGCTGCTGTTCCACTGCGATCTGGTCTACGCCGGCGACAACGCGGCTTTTTCCATGCCCTTCGTGAACCTGGGCCTGTGCCCGGAGGCGGCGTCCAGCCTGCTGGTGCCGCAGATGTTCGGTTACCACCGTGCCGCCGAGGCGCTGCTGCTGGGCGAGCCCTTCATGGCCGAAGCCGCACTGGAGGCTGGCCTGGTCAACCGCGTGCTGCCGCCCACCGAGGCCAACGGCTACGCCCAGGCGCAGGCGCGCAAGCTGGCCGCCAAGCCGCTGTCGGCGCTGATCGAGACCAAGCGCCTGATGAAGCAGGGGCAGGCAGCGCGCGTGCTGGAGCAGATGGCAGAGGAAGGTGCGAGTTTCGGGCGCATGCTGCGCGAGCCGGCGGCACGCGAAGCCTTCACGGCCTTCATGGAGAAGCGCAAGCCGGACTTCAGCAAGGTCTGAAGCCCGCAGCGGGTCCAACCCGTCAGCACGGCAGCGTTTTCACCCCAAGCGTTGCCCTGATTCCTCCACACTGCAAGCGCTACCATGAACAAGCCTCTTTCTGCCGAGCCCGTGATCGAATTCGAAGAAGAGTTCGTGGCCGGTCTCAAGCTGATCTTTGAAGAAAAGATCGCCTTCAACCAGGTGCTGGGCCTCAAGATCACCTCGCTCAAGCCGGAGTGCGTGGTGGCACGCATCGAGATGCGGCCGGCGTTGATCGGCCATTACGGCCACAGCCGCATCCACGGCGGCGTCATCAGCGCCGGGCTGGATGCCATGGGCGGCCTGGCGGTGATGGCCGCCATCGGCGCACGTCACATGGACGAGCCGCCGCTGCAGCGGCTGCACCGCTTCGGCAAGCTCGGCACCATCGACCTGCGGATCGACTATCTGCGCCCCGGCATTGGCGAGCACTTTGAGTTGCGCGCCGAAGTGCTGCGCCTGGGGTCGCGTGTGGCCACCACACGCATGGAGTTTTTCGGGCCGGACGGCAAGCTGCTGTCGGCCGGCGCGGCCGCCTACATCGTCTCGTAGGTACGGTTGCTGTGGGCTCAGGCCTGCGGACGCGGGATCTCGCGCGGCTTGCCCTGGTCGTCGATGGCGACATAGGTCAGGCTGGCCTCCGTCACCTTGACGAACTGGCCCTGGGCACGAAAGCGCTCGGCATAGACCTCGACCTTGACCGTCATGGAGGTGCGGCCCAGGCGCGTGAGCTTGGAATAGAACGACAGAATGTCGCCCACCCGCACCGGCTGCTTGAAGATGAATTCGTTGACGGCCACGGTGGCCATGCGACCATCGGCGTAACGCGCCGGGATCACCGAGCCGGCCAGGTCAACCTGGGCCATGACCCAGCCGCCGAAGATATCGCCATTGGCATTGCAGTCGGCCGGCATGGGGATGACCTTGAGGACCAGTTCCTCGTCGGAGGGCGGCTGGATCGGGGCGGAACTTGAAATCACGGACATGGGGGAAAATCTCAAAAAATAACCAGTTCGGATTGTCCTCTATGCGCCGCTTTGGCGATACCGCCCTCACACCTCCCGCCAGCACGCCCTCCCAACCGGGCGTACCGCATTCCGACTGGGGCACGCTCCAGCGCCTGTTTCCCTACCTCTGGCAGTACAAGTGGCGGGTGATGGCCGCACTGGCCTTCATGGTGGGGGCCAAGCTGGCGAATGTCGGGGTGCCGCTGCTGCTCAAGAACCTGGTGGACACCATGGACATCAAGCCGGGCGACGCGGTTGCCGTGCTGGTGGTGCCGGTGGGGCTGCTGCTGGCCTATGGTGCGTTGCGCCTGGCCACGTCGCTGTTTGCCGAGTTGCGCGAACTGGTGTTTGCCAAGGCCACCCAGGGCGCGGCGCGCAGCATCGCCCTGCAGACGTTCAGCCACCTGCATGCCTTGAGCCTGCGTTTCCACCTGGAGCGCCAGACCGGCGGCATGACACGCGACATCGAGCGCGGTGTGCGCGGCATCGAGTCGCTGATTTCCTATTCGCTCTACAGCATTGTGCCGACGCTGATCGAGGTGGCGCTGGTGCTGAGCATCCTGGCCGTCAAGTTCGATGTCTGGTTTGCCTGGATCACCCTCGGCGCCCTGGCAGGCTACATCCTGTTCACGGTGACGGTGACCGAATGGCGCACCCAGTTCCGCAAGCAGGCCAACGAATTTGACTCGGCAGCGCACAGCAAGGCCGTGGATTCGCTGCTCAACTATGAAACCGTCAAGTACTTCAACAACGAGGATTTCGAGGCCCGACGCTAT
Organism: Hydrogenophilales bacterium; assembly: GCA_041639515.1. Lineage (GTDB taxonomy): Bacteria > Pseudomonadota > Gammaproteobacteria > Burkholderiales > Thiobacillaceae > Thiobacillus. The sequence goes on from JBEQCD010000136.1 coordinate 3,154, forward strand.
GACGAGAGCCTGATGCGCCTGCATCAGGCACGACTCAAGAGCCAGTCCACCCTGAGCCTGCTCAACACCGGGCAGCAGCTCATCATCGCCATCAGCCTGGTGGCCATGCTGTGGCGCGCCACGAAGGGCGTGGTGGATGGGCACATGACGCTGGGTGACCTGGTCATGGTCAATGCCTTCATGATCCAGCTCTACATCCCGTTGAACTTCCTCGGCGTGATCTACCGCGAGATCAAGCAGAGCCTGACGG
>JBEQCD010000137.1:0-3349 GCA_041639515.1 Hydrogenophilales bacterium
CGTGTCGAATTCGGCGACGATCAGGCTGCCGGTAAATCCCGCAGCGCCCGGGTCATTGCTGTCGATGGCGGGAAACGGGCCGGCCAGCAACAGCCGTCCAGCCTGTTGCAAGGCATGCAGACGTTCCAGATGGGCGGGGCGGGCGGCCAGTCGCCGCTCGAAGCTGTCGGCCGTATCCTGGCCGACGATGGCATAGAACATTATTGCTTTTCTTCCTTGTCCAGATCGGCTTTGTCCAGGTACTTGGTCAGCATCATGCTCTGACCGATCACGAACACCAGCATCAAGCCCAGGCTGCCGAACAGCTTGAAATTGACCCAGGCGTCCGTCGAGAAGTTGAAGGCGACAAACAGATTTGCAACCCCCATGAAGGCAAAAAATCCGCCCCAGCTTGCATTCAACCGACCCCAGGCGGGGTCCGGAAGTTCCATCTGAGTGCCCATCAGGCTCTTGATCACGTTGCGGCCGAACGCGGCCGCGCCGAAGATGATGACGGCGAAGATCCAGTACAGCACGGTCGGCTTCCACTTGATGAAGCTCTCGTCGTGCAGCCACAGGGTGGCCCCGCCGAACACCACGATGATGCCGAGGCTGACCCAGAGCATGGTTTCCACCTTGTGGCCGCGCAGCTTCACCCAGGCAATCTGGCCGAAGCTAGCCACAATGGCGACCAGCGTGGCGAGATAGATGCCGGGTTTTTCGCCCGCCCCCGCCGGTTGCGGCAGGCCCAGGCTGGCCATAAAGGCGCGCGTGGCTTCGGCGTTGGCATCGCCGAGCTTGTAGGCGACGAAAAAGATGATGACGGGGAAAAGATCGAACAGGAGTTTTTTCATTCTTGGGTCGGGGCGATGAGGCCAGGGCGCGCTGAAATTCGGGCGCAAGGCTTATTTTGCTATGATTCCTGTTCCTGACCAAGCACGCCCTGCGGGGTTCCACGGAACCCGTCCCTGATGCTCAACATCGATCTGCACTGCCATTCCAATGTCTCTGACGGCATGCTGCCGCCCGCCGAGGTGGCGGCGCGTGCGGCCGCCAACGGCGTCCATGCGCTGGCGCTGACCGACCACGACGACGTGGGCGGGCTGGCCGAGGCAGGCGGAGTCGCGCGGGCGCTGGGCATGGTCTTCATTCCCGGCGTGGAGATTTCGGTCACCTGGCAGGGCAAGACGGTCCATATCGTCGGCCTGCGCATTGATCCCGCGCATCCCGAACTGGTCGCCGGTCTCCAGACCATTCGCACCGGACGCACCGAGCGCGCGCGCCGCATGGGGGACGACCTGCGGTTGTCCGGCATCGACGGGGCCTACGAAGGCGCGTACGACTATGCGGCCAACAAACAGATGGTCGGCCGCACGCATTTCGCGCGCTGGCTGGTGGATCGCGGTCATGCACCCGATATCCGCACGGCCTTTCGCCGTTTCCTCACGCCGGGCCACCCCGGCTACGTCGAGCACGAATGGACCTCGCTGGAAAACGCCGTCGGCTGGATCCGCGCCAGCGGCGGCATGGCGGTGATTGCGCATCCCGGCCGCTATCCCTTCGATGCGCGCGAGCAGCACCGCTTGCTGGATGCCTTCCGCACGCTGGGCGGCGAGGGCATTGAGGTCATCACCGGTAGCCATCATCCGTCCGAGTACGGCAAATGGGCCGACCTTGCCCGCGCATTCGGTCTCAAGGCCTCGCGCGGGGCCGATTTTCATGCGCCGGGCGAGGGCGTGGACATTGGCCGGTTGCCGGCCCTGCCGCATTTCTGCCAACCGGTGTGGCAGGACTGGCCTGAGCTCCAGTTCCTGTCCCAGCCGCAACTATCCCAAAACGTGGCGTGATTCCCATGGCGCAATTCTTCAACATCCATGCCGACAATCCCCAGCCTCGCCTGGTGCAGCAAGCGGCGGACATCCTCAAGCGCGGCGGCGTGATCGTATATCCCACCGATTCCTGTTACGCGCTGGGTTGCCACATTGGCGACAAGGAAGCGGCGATGCGGCTCCTGTCGGTGCGTGGGCTCGATGCCGGCCACGACCTGACACTGATCTGCCGTGACCTGTCCGAACTGGGGCGCTATGCGCAGGTGGACAACAGCCAGTTCCGCTTTCTGAAAGCACACACGCCGGGTGCCTATACCTTCATCCTGCGCGGCACGCGCGAGGTGCCCAAACGCCTGCTGCACAAAAAACACGACACCATCGGGCTGAGGGTGCCCGACCATCCGGTGGTCCAGGCCATCCTCGCTGAACTGGGCGAACCCATCCTGTCGTCTACCCTGCTGCTGTACGGCGAAGACGTGCCGCTGACCGAACCCTGGGAAATCCGCGAGCGGCTGGAGCGCCAGGTCGATCTCGTCATCGACGGCGGGGCCTGCGGCCTCACGCCCACCACCGTGGTCGATCTCACCAGTGATACGCCGGTGGTCCTGCGCTTTGGCAAGGGCGACACCTCGGATTTCGAAACCTGAGCCATGGAACTCACGCTGATCCAGAAGATTGCCGTGTTTGCCCTGCCGGTCATCTTCGCCATCACCCTGCACGAAGCTGCCCACGGCTATGTGGCGCGTTATTTCGGCGACATGACGGCGGCTTCGCAGGGACGGATCACGGCCAACCCCATCAAGCACGTCGACCTGATCGGCACGATCCTGGTGCCGCTGGGCATCCTCGTCATGAGCAAGCTGTTTGGCGCGGGTGCCATCCTGTTCGGCTGGGCCAAGCCCGTGCCGGTGAATTTCGCCAACCTGCGCCGGCCCAAGCAGGACATGCTCTGGGTGGCTGCCGCCGGGCCGGGGATGAACCTTGCCATGGCCGTGTTCTGGGCGCTCGTCATCCAGGCGGGCCATGCGCTCGGCAGCAGCTTTGCCACCGCGCCCATGATGCTGATGGGGGCCGCCGGCGTGTTCATCAACGTCATCCTCATGGCGCTGAACCTGCTGCCCCTGCCGCCGCTGGATGGCGGGCGCATCGCCGTGAGCCTCCTGCCGATGAAGCAGGCCATCCAGTTCTCGCGCATCGAGCCATATGGCTTCTTCATTCTGCTGGGCCTGCTGTTCACCGGCGTGCTCAACATCGTGCTGTGGCCGTTGATCAATCTTTTCATCGGCCTCACAGCCATTCTCACCGGCCTGGAACCCGCCCAGCTCATCGGCCTGATCCAGCTTGTCCTTGCCTGAACCCGTTTCCCGAATCCTGATCCCTCGTCCCTGACATGTACTCCGACCGCGTTCTATCCGGCATGCGTCCCACCGGCCGCCTCCACCTTGGCCACTACCACGGCGTACTGAAAAACTGGCTGCGCCTGCAGAACGAATATCCCTGCCTGTTCTTCGTCGCCGACTGGCACGCACTCACCACCCACT
>JBEQCD010000138.1:0-3040 GCA_041639515.1 Hydrogenophilales bacterium
ACCTGGCAGCAGTCCTTCATCAACTGCAGCAGCAGGTGCGCCTCGCGCTCGTTCTGGCTGACGCTGCCCATTTTTTTCCACAAAAACGCCACCGCGTCGAGGCGCAGAATGTCCGCGCCGCGGTTCGCCCAGAACAGGATGATGTCGATCATCTCGATCAGCACCGCCGGGTTGCGGTAGTTCAGGTCCCATTGGTAGGTGTTGAACACGGTCATCACCCACTTGCCCATTGCCGCGTCCCAGGTGAAGTTGCCGGGCGCGTTGTCAGGAAAGATTTCCGGCAGGGTTTCCTCGTAGATGTCAGGGATCTCGCGGTCGTCGAAGACGTAGTAGTAGTCCTGGTACTGCGTGTCGCCCTGACGCGCGCGCTGCGCCCATTCGTGTTCGTCCGAGGTGTGGTTGACCACCACGTCGAGCACCAGCAGCATGTCGCGCCGCTTCAGCGTGGCGGTCAGCGCCTCAACATCCTGCAGGGTGCCGAAACGCGGGTCGACACGGTAGAAGTCGCGCACCGCGTAACCGCCGTCGCGCTTGTCCGGCGGGCAGTCGAGTATCGGCATCACATGCAGCAGGTTGATGCCCAGTTCCTGCAGGTACGGCAGATTGTCGTGCAGGCCCTGCAGGGTGTCGGCAAAACGGTCGCAGTACAGTGCCATGCCGACCCACTTCTGGCTCAGGAACCAGTTGTAGTCGCGCTCCCGCGCCAGGTCCGATTTGCGCAAGGCCGGCGCGCGCTCGATGTAGCGCTGCGCGAGCGTTTCGACCAGGCTCACCATCTGTGCCTTGAAATCCTCCCGCTGGCCGTAAAGCAGTTGGAACAGCGAATGAATGGCGTAGAAATTCGCCCCGAGCCGGGTGTAGAAATGGCGCAGGCGATGGTTGCCGATCTCGGGTTTCAGCCGGATCAGGATTTCGTTCAACAGGGCGTGGGAAGCTTGTTCGTACATGGGGGTTCTCCGCTGCAGCTCAGGCCTGGCCCGGCAGGCCAGGCGTCGCGCCGTCGGCCGCTTGCAGCCAGCCGCGCGCTTCGGGAATGAAATGGACCACGCCTTCGAGTATGCCGGCGCTGTAGTTGCCGTTCATGCCAAGCAGGCCGCCGCGCGCGAGATACAACCGGGCAGGATCCGCATGCGTCAGGGCTTCGGCGCGCACCGATGCCTGCGCATTGGCTACCAGCACGGCGGGCAGGCCGCTGACCAGCACCTCCATGTCGTTGCCGCTGTCGCCGGCGAACACGGTGCGATTCGGTGCGATGCCCAGTCGCGCACGCAGGAATTCCAGGGCGAGATGCTTGCTGGCGGATGCGGGCAACACGTCCAGCAGGCCGGTGGCGGTGGTTTCGTCGATGCTCCACACCAGGTTGACCTGGGCGCCGCAGGCTTCAAGGCGCTGCCGGACGCAACCCAGCAGTTCGGCGGGGTCGATCAAGGGCGGAGCGTAGTAACTGAGTTTGCAGGCCCCCTGCTTGACGGGTTCCTGCAGGCGCAGGCCAGCCATCTCCCCTACCGCGGCTGCCAGGTCGGCATGGCTGCGGCCGCCCCAGTCGAGCGCGATGGCCTGCTGCCAGTCGCGCAGCAATCGCCAGTCATCGGCCTGGACTTGATACAGGCTGGTGCCGACATCAGCAATGACGAAATCAGGCTGCGGCAGGTCGTACTCGGCCATCGCGGCTTCCACCAGCTGCCGGTGGCGCCCGGTGACGTAAACCAGCCGCACGTGCGGATGCGCGACCAGATGGCGAAAGCGCTGCCGCGCCAGCGGCGATTCCGGCTGGCTGCCATTGGGCAGCAGGGTACGGTCGAGGTCGGTGGCGAGCAGCATGGGCGCGTCCATTCAGATCGCCTCCCGCTGCGGCACCCGGCAGCTGCCAAAAAAATCGTAGTGCTCGATGGCCTCCAGAATGCCGCGCGCATAGCCGGCCTGCGCAAAATAGATCCGCTCCACCTCGGCCAGGGCGCGCAACTCGTCGTTATGGCGATTCGCCACCACGACCGCCAGGGTGTTGCCGCGCATCATGTCCTCGTCCGAGCCGGAGCCGCCCGCTGCCAGAATATGCTCCAGCGGAACTCCCCACTGGTCGGCGAACCAGCGCACCGCAAAGCCCTTGGAGGCGCGGATCGGCAGCACATCGAGAAACTGGCCGAAGGACAGCGTGGCGTTGACGGTCTGGTCGCCCTGATGTAGCAGGCGGTTGATTTCTTCCAGCGACGGCGCGACCTGGGGATCGATGTAGTAGCTGATCTTGAAACGGCTCTGCTCGGATTTGGGCTGGCGCTGCAGGCCCGGCAGTTCGTCGAGGATGGCGCGCACCGCGGCCGGCGTCCACAAGTGGTCGATATGCCGCGTCCAGGCCAGGTCCATGGCGTATTCCGGCGCGAAGTGGATCGCCGCGCCGAGGCTGGTGATCAACACATCCGGCATCGGGATGCCGGAGCGGCGCATGACCTTCAGCGCGGATTCCAGCGAACGCCCGGTGGCGACGCCAAAGCTGGCGCAGGTGCGGTGTTCGCGCACCACCCTGACGAATTCGGCCAGCGACGCCGGGTCGCCCAGCAGGTTCTGGTCGAGGTCGGTGAACAGCGCACGGTCGTGATACAGCATGGGGCGGCGAGCCGGCGTCTGGCGCACCGGGCGGCGGTTTTCCAGCAGCGGCCGGACTGCGGCCAGATAACTCGCGGCATGCGCCGGCCAGGCGTAATGCTGCTCCACGCCGCGCAGGCCCTGCTGCGCCAGCCGCGCCCAGTTGTCCTTATCCTGCAGCACCTTCAGCAGCGCAGCCGTCATGTCGTCCGGACTGAGTGGGTCGATCAGGTAGCCGTTGTGGCAGTTGCCGATGATGTCCTGCGGCCCGCCGTCCGAGGTGGCAACGATGGGCAGGCCGCTGGCCGCCGCCTCGATCAGGGTCAAGCCGAAGGGCTCGGTCAGCGCCGGGTTGACGAACACGCCGCCCGAAGCCGCCGCCAGCCGGTACAGCACCGGCACTTCGTCACGCCGGTGATGCTTGGGATAGGCCACCTTGCCGTAGAGATCGTAGCGGTCG
>JBEQCD010000139.1:0-2550 GCA_041639515.1 Hydrogenophilales bacterium
GGAGGGCGAGGCCTTGCGGCTAGAAGCATTCCGCAAAAAGAAATCCCAGTTCGACGCCGTCAAGCCCGATCGGGTGGTGACCGCCTGCGCCAACTGTCGCATCGTGCTGGAAGAAGGCCTCGAGCATTACAGGATGGACATTCCGGTGATCGGCCTGACCGAGTTGGTCGCCAGCCACCTCCCCGAGCCCGCGCCGCAAGCGGTTGCCAAGCCAGAAGGAGCCTGACGCCATGACCACCGCACAACGCATCGTCGTTGACCCCATCACCCGGATCGAAGGCCACCTGCGCATCGAGGCCGAAACCGATGCCAGCGGCAAAATCACCCAGGCCTATTCCGCCGGCACCATGGTGCGCGGCATCGAAATCATCCTGCGCGGCCGCGATCCGCGCGACGCCTGGGCCTTTGCCCAGCGCATCTGCGGCGTCTGCACCCTGGTGCACGGCATTGCCTCGGTGCGCGCGGTGGAAGACGCGCTGCACCGCGCCACCCCGGCCTACAGCATTCCGAAGAACGCCGAACTGATTCGCAACCTGATGATCGCGGCGCAGCACGTGCACGACCACGTGATGCATTTCTATCACCTGCACGCGCTCGACTGGGTCGACGTGGTGTCCGCGCTGAAGGCCGACCCCAAGGCGACCTCGGCGCTGGCGCAATCGCTTTCCGGCTATCCGCGCTCGTCGCCCGGCTATTTCGCCGACGTGCAGAAGAAGGTCAAAAGTTTCGTCGAACAGGGCCAGCTCGGCATCTTTGCCAATGCCTACTGGGGCCACCCGGCCTACAAGCTGCCGCCGGAAGCCAATTTGATGGCGCTGGCGCATTACCTCGATGCGCTCGCCTGGCAGCGCGACGTGGTCAAGCTGCACACCATATTCGGCGGCAAGAACCCGCATCCCAACTTCGTCGTCGGCGGCGTGCCGTCGGCTATTTCGGTGCATGTGGACCCACCTGGGCACGGCAAGGGGCCGCACTATCGCGGCGGCCAGGATGCAACGGCGCTCAACCTCGTCGGCTTGCAGACGGTGCAGAACGTCATCCGCCAGATGCGCGAGTTCGTCGATCAGGTGTATGTGCCGGATACCCTGGCGATTGCCGGTTTTTACAAGGACTGGACCACACGCGGCGAAGGCCTCGGCAACTTCCTGTCGTTTGGCGACCTGCCATCGAAAGGCTTTTGGGATACAGACTCCTATCTCATCCCGCGTGGCGTCATCCTCAACCGCGACCTGTCCCGGATTCATCCGGTCGATCTGGACAAGGACAACGAGATCCAGGAATTCGTCAGCCACTCCTGGTACAAATATAGCCAGGGCAATGCCAAGGGCCTGCATCCGTTCAAGGGCGAAACCGAGCTCGACTACACCGGGCCGAAGCCGCCCTACGAACATCTGGACGTGGCGCAAAAATACTCCTGGATGAAGTCGCCGCGCTGGCAGGGCAAGTCGATGGAAGTGGGCCCGCTCGCCCGCGTGCTGATGCTGTACGCCAGCGGCAACGAACAGGCAAAAGAACTGGTGGGCTCCACGCTGAAAACGCTCGACGTGCCGGTCGACGCGCTGTTTTCAACCCTCGGCCGCACCGCTGCGCGCACGCTGGAATCAAAAATCATCGCCGACGCCATGCAGGGCTGGTACGACCAGCTCATCGCCAACATCAAGGCCGGCGACGTGCGCACCTTCAACGACCAGTACTGGGACCCCGCGACTTGGCCCAAGCACATGCAGGGCGTCGGCCTGATGGAAGCGCCGCGCGGCGGCCTCTCCCATTGGATCGTCATCGACGATGCCAAAATCACCAACTATCAGGCGGTCGTGCCCAGTACCTGGAATGCCGGCCCGCGCGACGCGCAAGGCCAGCCCGGCGCCTACGAGGCAGCCTTGCAGGACAATCACGTGATGGCGGACCCCAAACAGCCGCTCGAAATCCTGCGCACCATCCACTCGTTCGACCCCTGTATCGCCTGCGCCGTGCATGTGACCGACCCCGACGGCGAGGAACTGGTGCAGGTCAAGATCAAGTAACCCGGCCGAACCGAACTGACTGAATTGAACAACGGGAGAACCCTTGATGAAACCGGTAAAACCTGTTCAAGCCATCGCCCTGACCACCCTCTGCCTGTTCGCAGGCACCGCCTTCGCGCATCCTGGCAGCCATGGGATCGCGGGTTTCAGCAGCGGACTGACGCATCCGCTGCTGGGGCTTGACCATCTGCTCGCCATGATTGCGATCGGTCTATGGGCTGCGCAACAGGGCGGCCGGGCGTTGTGGGCGGTACCGGCGGCTTTTGTCGCTGCGATGGGTTTGGGTGGCGGGCTGGCGTGGGCTGGGCTGGCATTGCCGCAGGTCGAGACCGGCATCGCGGTCTCGGTGCTGGTCTCGGGCGGGCTGATCGCCAGCCGGCGCCGGTTGCCGGTGGCGGCAGGTATGGCCATCGCCGCCGGGTTTGCGCTGTTCCATGGCTATGCTCACGGGCTGGAAATACCGCAGGCCGCGTCGCCCGTGCTCTATGGCCTGGGCTTCGTGCTGGCAACGGCTTTGCTGCATGGC